>JBKPQR010000032.1:0-26054 GCA_046734175.1 Verrucomicrobiota bacterium
ACCAGTATCCGGCGGAGGAATAGCTGGAGACCCTTCTACTCCGGTACGCGTCGCTCACGATGACAAGGAGGCATGAGGATGTGAGCACGACGATGATTTGCACGCACGTGCTAAGCAGGCAGGGGTGCGCAGGCCGCTGGATTGAATGGGAGTAGAGATTCTTCGACTCCGCATCGCTTTGCTCAGAATGACAAGGAGGCAAGCGGGAGTCGTTCTTCGGGAAGGCGGCGCGGCGCACCAAAGGTCAAATTGGCAGGCTTACGATTTCGCATCGGGATCGCTCGACGGCCCCTCGTGGTGACGAACTGCGGCGCGCATGATGTCAATTGGCGCGGTTTGATTAAACCAAATCTCAAAGGCGGCCGCGCCCTGGTGCAACAACATGCTCAGGCCATCGCATGCGCGCGCGCCGGCGGTCTCAGCGGCACGCATGAGCGCGGTCTTATCGGCGCGATAAACGGAATCGAACACCAGCAGGTGCGGCGCGAGGAGATGGGCGGCAACAGGTGACGGGTCAGTGGGTGAAAGGCCGAGGCTGGTTGCGTTCACAACCAGGTCGGTGTTGGCGAGCTGGAACCGGAGCGAATTATCGCTCAGTGGAATGGCATCCAGGCGCGCGACTGGACCGAGCACACGCGGCCCGCGGAAATGCGGCCGCAATTGTGCGACCAGCAGTTTCGCCTTCTCCAGATCGCGGTTGGCAATAACGAGCCGCTCGGAGTTCTCCCGCGCACATTGGCAGGCGATTGCCCGCGCCGCTCCGCCCGCGCCGAGCAGGAGCACGCGCATATCGCGCAGGTCAACCGAGAACATCTCGCGCACGGCGCGAGAGAATGCGGGAGCGTCAGTGTTGAAGCCGGTCTGTTTGCCCTGCGCAATTTCGACCGTGTTGATCGCGCCGATCTTGTCCGCAAGCTCATCGAGATGATCGACGAGATCGAGAGCCGCGATCTTGTGGGGAACGGTGAGGTTGAGCCCGAGGAAATCATGTTTTCGGACGAGCGCGAGCGCTTCGGATAATTCGTCTGCTCGAATGCGGAAAGCGGCATACTGCATGGGCACGCCCATTGCGCGCAAGGCGGCGTTCTGCATTGCAGGCGAGAGCGAATGGGCTACGGGATCGCCAAAAATTCCCAGCCGGATTGGCGGATCGATGTCGCGCATGATTTCCGGCCAGCTCCGAAGGTGCTCGAGCGTGTAGATCATCCCGTCGTCCCGAGCGAAGTCGAGGAATGTCGTTGCGCAAGCTGAAAGGTGACTTGCCCGGGTCCCTCGACTTCGCTCGGGATGACACGTGGGCGGGCTTTGGGAAATGACACGTAGCGGGCTTTGGGAAATGACACGTAGCGGGCTTTGGGAAGGACGTACGAAGCTTCGAATAGATGGAGGCTTAAAAATGCCGAAGCCCGGGTCTTGGAATGACAAAATGAGGCTTAGCACAGTGATTAGATCAGAAGCGAGCGCGAAGCGCAATGATGACACGATGGGAGGGGGTGACAATGAAGTCGTGGCGCGTACCGTCGCGCGACCATGGCTGAGCCGAACACATCGCAAGCAGCGCCTTCTGATTTCATCCGCGATGTGGTGGCGGAAGATCTGCGCAGCGGAAAATACAAGCAGGTCGTGACGCGTTTTCCGCCGGAGCCGAATGGGTACCTGCACATCGGCCACGCCAAATCGATTTGCCTGAATTTTGGCATCGCGCGCGAGTTCGGCGGTGTCTGCAACATTCGCATGGATGACACGAACCCGACCAAGGAAGAAGCGGAGTATGTGGAGTCGATCATGGCTGATGTGCATTGGCTGATCGACGGCTGGGCGGAGAAGAATCTGGGTGGCGCGCCGGTCTATGCCTCGAGCTATTTCGGTCAACTCTACGAGTACGCGGTCGAACTAACGAGACGCGGAAAGGCTTACGTTTGCGACATGACGCCGGAAGAGACGGATGAGTTTCGCCGGCTGGGGAAGGAAGGGCCGTACCGAAGCCGCCCGGTCGAAGAAAACCAGGAATTGTTAGCGCGAATGAAAGCGGGGGAGTTCGCTGATGGCTCGCGCACTCTGCGGGCCAAGATCGACATGCAGGCGCCGAATGTCTGGCTGCGCGATCCGGTGCTCTATCGCATCCGGCACGCCGAGCATCATCAAACCGGAAAAAAGTGGTGCATTTATCCGATGTATGACTGGGCGCACACGCTGAGCGATTATATCGAAGGAATCACTCACTCGGTTTGCACGCTGGAATTCGAAGTGCATCGGCCACTTTACGATTGGATCCTCGATGCTCTGGAGCTGCGCGAGCCACGGCCGCACCAATACGAATTCGCGCGGCTAAACCTGACCTACACGGTAATGAGCAAACGGAAGCTCATTCAGCTGGTAAACGAAAAGATGGTGAATGGCTGGGACGATCCGCGGATGCTCACGATCTCCGGTTTGCGCCGGCGCGGGGTGACTGCGAGCGCGCTGCGGACGTTCGCTTATAATATTGGAATCACGAAATACCCGAGCATGACGGAGATGGCGGTGCTCGAGCACGCGCTGCGGGAGGAGTTTAATACAAGCGCGCTTCGGCGGCTGGCGGTGCTGCGTCCAATCAAGGTGACGCTAACAAATTATCCGCAAGGCAAAGTGGAGCAGCTCGAGGCGCTCAATAATCCGGAGGATGTGACTGCCGGCACGCGCCCGGTGCCGTTCAGCCGTGAGCTTTTCATCGAGCGGGATGATTTCATGGAGAATCCGCCGCCAAAATATTTTCGGCTCAGGCCGGGCGGCGAGGTGCGGCTGAAATACGGTTACATCATCAAATGCGATGAGGTGATAAAGAACGATGCTGGAGCGGTGATGGAGCTGCGCTGCAGGGTGGATCTGGAAAGCAAGTCAGGCGGCGCTACGGCGAGCAGAAAGGTGAAGGGAACCATCCATTGGGTGAGCGCGGCGCACTCGATCGAGGCCGAGGTGCGCTTATATGACCGGCTCTTCAGTGTTCCTGAACCGGATGCGGGCGGGAACTTCAAAGCGTTCATCAATCCTCATTCACTCGAGGTGGTGAAGGCAAGATGCGAGCCGGCGTTGCAAGACGCCAGCGCCGGCAAGCGCTACCAGTTCGAGCGGCTCGGTTACTTCGCTCTCGATCCCGATTCGAGCCGAGAGAGGCAGGTATGGAATCGCACCGTGACATTAAAAGATAGCTGGGCGAAACAAAGCCGGCGGTAAGCGCTTCGGAAATGTCCAGGGCCTGGGCGCTGACTTGGGAGTTGCTCAGTCGCCGGCTCCGACCGCTGCTACACGGAGTGCCCGACAAAAGGGGCTGACGATTCACCTTCGCGAATCTACAATTGAGACGAATCCAGGATGGCGATCACGGTCGAGAAAGAGCTGAGTGAAGAGCAGCGGGCGCATTGGCTCAAGGCTGTGGCGGCGATCGAGCTGCGCAATTTTGGTTATGCCATCTCTTTGCTTCAGGGGATTTTAAAAAAACAGCCGGAGTTTCTGACCGGCCGGCAGTTGCTGCGGCGCGCGGAAGTGGCGAAGCAGAAGAGCGCGAAGAAGAAATTTCTGAACATCTCGACCTCCTCGGTGGCGTTGATGAAGGCGCAGCGGGAGATCAAGCGTGATCCGCGCCGAGCGGTGGAGTTGATTGAGAAAATTCTGGAGGAAGAGCCGCGCAACAAGCAGGCCAATCTGGCGCTGAAGGAAGCGGCGGTCGCGGCTGGCTGGCTTGAGACTGGCGTGTTCGCGCTCGAAACCTTGCTCGAGGAAAGTCCGCGCGACACCAAACTGCTGCACGAGCTGGGCCGCCTTTATCATGATCTGGGCGAGACGGAGCGCGAGGTGGATGTTTACACGCGTATCAACGAGCTCAATCCGGCCGATGCGGAGGCGTTGCGGCGGGGAAAGGACGCGTCGGCGCGCGGATCGATGAAACGCGGTGGCTGGGGCCAGGCGGAGAGCTATCGTGATTTGATCAAGGACAAGGAGGCGGCGGTCTCGCTCGAGCAGCAGAGCCGGATGCAACTAAGCGATGAATCACTGGATGAGCAGATTGCGGAGGCCTATGCGCGGCACAAGGCTGAGCCGCAAAATGTGGATCTGGCGCGGCGACTTGGGGCCTTGAGCGAGCAGAAGGATGATCTGGAGACGGCGATCGCGTGGTATCGTTATGCCAGCGGGTTGACGCAGGAAAGTGATCCGGGGTTGGTGCGGAAAATCTCCGATTTGGGGTTGCGCCGGGCCGCGCGTGAGATTGCCGAGCTCGAGGAGGCCCTGGCGAAGCATGCGAAAGAGGCGCCTGGCATGGAAGAGAAGCGCATCGCGTTGGCGGAAGCAAAACAGCGCCGGGCCCGGATGTTGATCGGCGAAGCACGCAGCCGGGTGGAACGCAACCCGGCCGATCTGCAACTGCGCTTTGAGCTAGGCGAAATTTTGTTGAGCGCGGGGGAGCATCGCGAAGCGCTGCCAGAGTTGCAGCGGGCGCGACAAAACCCGAACGCGCGGCTAAAAGCGATGAATGCGCTGGGGCGCTGCTATCGCGAGCTGGGGATGTACGACCTGGCGGCGCGGCAACTGGAGGAAGCGGCGCGGGAGATTCACGGGATGGACGCGACGAAGAAGGAGATCATTTACAACCTCGGACTCGTCTATGAGAAGATGGGCGACAGGCCGAAGGCGCTCGATTGCATGAAGCAGATTTACGAAGCCGACTACGGCTACAAGGATGTGGCCGAGCGGGTGGAAAGCTCTTACGCCGCCGGGTAGCGCAACGTCACTCGAGGAAGCAGCGCGAGTTAGTTAGTTCGAATCTAAGGCGGAGAAAAGCTACAGCCAGCGGGTAAGTTGAACGCGAATTCGGAATGGCCGGGAAAACTACCGGTGCGACTTAACTCAACCAAATCTCATGAAACACATATTACTTATAAATTCGGTGACGGTCGTTACTCTCGCTCTCTGCGGGACGGTGCTCGCACAGGGAGGGGCTACTTCGCCGGCAAAAGCCAAGACCGAAGCCAGAACGTCGGGGAAGGTGGTGCTGAGCTCCGCTGACAAAGACTTCATCCAGGAAGCAGCCAAAGGTGGAATGATGGAAGTGGCAATGGGTCGCGAGGCGGAGAAGAATGCCACCGATGCGGAAGTGAAAAAGTTCGGCGCCCGGATGGTGGCCGACCACGGGAAGGCGAACTCGGAGCTGAAATTGATCGCGAAAGAAGAAGGGGTGGAATTGCCGGCGGAGAAGGAGCCGGGGAAATGGAAGTCCGACAAGGACTACATGAGCATGATGGTGAAAGATCACGAGAAAGACCTCGCCGCTTTCGAGAAGGAAGCGAAGGAGGGGAGCGCTCCGGAGCTGAAACGGTTTGCGAACAAGACTGCGAACGTGGTCCGGAAACATCTGCAAATGGCGAAAGATATTGATGGGAAGCTGAAGTAGTCGGCTGCTTGTCATGCATTACGGCGCGTCCAGGTGGCGCGCCGTTTTTGCGTACTGGCCCGAGTCGCGGTCTCTTAGGCAATGAGCGCGATCCGCAAAACGAAGATCGTCTGCACGCTGGGGCCGGCGACGGAGACGCCTGAAGTCCTCCGCAGCCTCGTCACCGAGGGGACTGACGTGTTCCGGTTAAACATGAGTCACGCTGAGCCGGAAAAAGTGCGCAATGTCGTGCCGCAGATCCGGGCGCTCGCGAGCGAGCTCGGACGGCCGGTCGCCATTCTCATGGACACGCAAGGTCCCGCCATTCGCACCGGCGATCTCAAGACCGACCTGCACTTGAAGCCGGACGATATCCTGGAGTTCACCGTGCGCGGGGCCAAGAGCGAAGAAGCTTATTCAGTTGACGTGAACTACGACGATCTCATCGATGACATTCGTGAAGGCGACACCGTGCTGGTCGATAACGGCGTCATTCATTTGCTCGTGCTGGAGAAACGCGACAATCGCATCCGTTGCCGGGTCTTGACTCCGGGCACGCTCACCTCGCGCCGGCACATCAATCTTCCCGGCATTCGGGTGAACCTGCCGCCGCTGACGGCGAAGGACGTCGCGGATGTCACGCTCGGCGCGGAGCTGGGCGTCGATTTCGTGGCACTCAGTTTTGTCCGCCAGGAAAGCGACCTGGAGCAACTGCGGCAACTGCTGGCGAAGCATGGCAGCAAAGCGCAAGTGATGGCGAAGATCGAGGATCAATCAGCCGTGCGTCTGATCGATGAAATCATCAAGTCTGCCGACGCCATCATGATCGCACGGGGCGATCTTGGGATTGAATGCCCGATCGAAGAGCTGCCGATTATTCAGCGCAAAATCGTGAAGCTGTGCGCGAAGCTGGGCAAACCTGTGGTGGTGGCCACGCACATGCTCGAATCGATGATTCACAATCCCTTGCCGACGCGCGCTGAAATCACCGATGTGGCGAATGCGGTCTTTGAGCAGGCTGACGGCATCATGCTGAGCGGAGAAACGAGTGTCGGTTTGTATCCGGCGGAATGTGTGCGTGTTTTGAATCGCGTTGCGCTGCGCATCGAGCGAAGCGGCGGCGCCGGTTATGCAAAAGCGGCGGTGCTGGAAGATGTGCGGCAAAAAACGGTCGCTTCCGCTGTGGTGCTCGCAAACTCACTGCCGCGCGTGAAGATTATCGTCTTTACTCGCCACGGCGCGATGGCGCGCTACACGTCGAACCTGCGGCCGGAGCATGCTCCCATTTTCGCATTCACGCCCGCCGAAGAGGTGAGGCGGCAGCTCGCGCTTTGCTGGGGAATTTATCCGGTGACAATTGAGTTCACCGACGACCCGAATGCGACGATTGAAGCGGCGGAAAAATACCTTCGCGATAATCACCTCACGATTGCGGGCGACAACCTGGTCATCATCAGTGATGTGCTCGCGGGAGAAATGCGAGTGGACACGGTGCAGTTGCGAACGGCGCGCTAGCACCATACCGCAAGCGGGTCTACCTGCCGGCACAACCTCACTCCGGCGCTTCGCGGTGTTCCTCTCCTCGGGAGAAGAATGAGGTGAAGGCGAATGGTCGCGGATTCCGCTGCTGCCCGTCCGCCAGTAGCGGAATCAGGCTTCGACCGGCATCTCGAGGTCGATGTCGATGGGACGTTCTTTCTTGGCCAGGGCGCGGCGCAGTTTGGAGAGCGCGATGTTCTGCAACTGGCGGATGCGCTCGCGCGTAACGCCGAACTTTTTTCCAACTTCCTCGAGCGTCTTCGGCTTTCCGCCATCGAGCCCGAAGCGCTGAAAGATGATTTTTTTCTCGCGATCATCGAGCACGTCGAGCAAGCCGCCCACTTCGTTACGCAGGTTTTTGTCGCGCAGCAATTCAAAAGGCGTCATGGCTTCTTCATCGCCCACGATCTCGCCGAACTCGGTGGAATCATCATCGCTGATCGGCGCATCGAGTGACGCCGGGCGAATCGAGACAGTCTTCAACTGCGAGACTTTGCCCGCGGCGATGCCGATCTCTTCGCCAAGCTCGTCATCGGTCGGTTCACGCCCGAGCTCTTCACTCATTTGCAACGAAACGCGCCGCATCTTGGAAATCTTGTCTACAAGATGCACCGGCAGCCGGATGGTCTTTGATTGGTTGGCGAGCGCGCGTTTAATCGACTGCTTGATCCACCAGGCGGCATAAGTGGAAAGCTTTCCACCTTTCGCGGGATCGAATCGCTCGACGGCTTTCATCAAACCGATATTGCCTTCGGAAATGAGGTCGAGCAGCGGCAAGCCAAGATTCGCGTAATCATGCGCGATCTTAACGACAAGGCGCAAGTTCGAGCGGATCATCAGAGCGCGCGCTTCTTTGTCGCCCTTTTTGATCTTGGCGGCGAGCTCGATCTCCTGCTGGGGAGTGAGCAGCGGGATCTGCCCGATCTCGCGCAGGTAAATCTTAATTCCAGTATCGCTATCTTCAGCGGCCATAAAATTTCTCATGAAGAATACCGTAGGGGGAAGTGTGCAACCTCCGGGTAGTTACGCCCCCCCGGCGGATTTCAGTTGCACGATGTAACATGCGACGAAGTCCTTAACAAGGTTAAATATCGCAAATCTGACAGTGACTGGATGATTTTCGTTCAAATAAGCTTTCTGTCCTGAATTGCAGCAGGTTACGGGCCGCCGCGACCGAGATCAGTTTAGGGTCAAATTTCGGAAAAAGTCCGCCTTCGCGCGGTCGCGCATCGGCTTGGACGCGCGCTTTTTCGTCAGCGCATCAAGGTAAGTTCCAACACAGGCTCTTCGTCACCAACCTCTTAAACGCGCGAATCCGAGAGCCGCTGCGAAATACCGGCGGAGAGGCGATTGACATGCAAATACTGATCACAGGCGGCGCCGGTTTCGTTGGATCTCACTTGGCCGACGAGCTGTTGGACCACGGTCATTCCGTGCGCGCGCTCGACGATCTTGCCTCACAAGTGCACGGGGTAAACGGGCGCCGGCCTGGATATCTCGCCCGGGAAGTCCAGCTCGTCCGCGGCGACATTCGCGATGCCGAAGCTGTGGCTCGCGCGCTTCGGGGCGTGGACGCCGTATTTCACCTCGCCGCGACCGTCGGGGTGGGCCAGAGCATGTATGAGATCGTTAATTACACCAGCATCAACGGCGAGGGTACCGCCGTGCTGCTTGAGGCGCTGGCGCAACGTCCTGTCCAGCGTTTGATCGTCGCCTCGAGCATGAGCATTTATGGCGAAGGACTTTATGCCGACCGGCATGGCAGCCGGGTCGAGCCTCCGGAGCGCACCATCTCTCAGCTCCGGCAGCACGATTGGGAAGTGCGCGGCCCCGATGGCGAGCCGCTTAAACCGGTCCCCACGCCGGAAACGAAAACGCCTGCGCTTCCGTCTGTTTACGCCATCTCCAAGTACCATCAGGAGCGCCTTTGCATGACCGTTGGCCGCGCCTATGGCATCGACGCCGTCGGCTTGCGCTTCTTCAACATCTACGGCACGCGCCAGGCGCTTTCCAACCCCTACACCGGCGTGCTCGCGATTTTCGCTTCGCGTTTCTTAAACAACAAACCGCCTCTTATTAATGAGGACGGAAATCAGCGGCGTGATTTCGTCAGCGTGCACGATGTCGCGCGCGCCTGCCGGCTGGCCTTGGAAACGCCAGAGGCCGCGGGTCATGTCTTCAACATCGGCAGCGGTCATCATTATTCCATCAGCGAAATTGCCGAGAAGATGGCGCGGGTTCTGGGCAAAGAACACGTCGCGCCCGAGATCATTGGTCGCTGCCGCGTCGGTGACATCCGCAATTGTTTCGCCGACATCAGCCTCGCCCGCGAGGTTCTTGGATACGAGCCGCAGATTGCGCTCGAGGACGGGCTGGCTCAACTCGCGGAATGGCTGGAGGGACAAACCGCAGTTGATCGCGTGGCCGATGCATCGAGGGAATTGCTGGCACGCGGCCTGGCCATATGAGACTCGGCCGGACGGGCACACGCCTTCAGGTTGCTCCCTCGAAAAACGGCCATACGGCCGTGCGGGGAAAGTACGTCCTGATCACCGGCGGCGCCGGCTTCGTCGGCTGCAACCTGGCTGATCGCCTTGCGCAAAATGGCGAGCGCGTTCTCCTTTTTGATAACCTTTCCCGCGGTGGGGTTGAACAAAACGTCGCCTGGTTGCGTTTGCGCCATCCCGATTTGGTGCAACTCCTGGTGGGCGACGTGCGCGACGTGCGTGCGCTGGAGGAAGCGGTGGCGAATGCTTCTGCGGTTTTCCATCTCGCGGCCCAGGTCGCCGTGACCACCAGTCTCGCTTCGCCGTTCCACGATTTTGAAGTTAACGCGCGCGGGACTTTGAATCTGCTTGAAGCGCTGCGCGCCCTTCCGCGCAAGCCGCCGCTGATCTTTACCTCGACGAACAAAGTTTACGGCTGTCTCCGCCACCTTCCGCTGGAGCTTTCGGGAGAGCGTTATGCGCCGGCTGGCGGATCTCACGCCGCCGGCATTTCCGAAAGCCAGCCACTCGATTTCTACAGTCCCTACGGCTGCTCAAAAGGCGCAGCTGATCAATACATCCTCGACTACGCCCAGACCTTCGGCCTGCCCGCCGTAGTCTTGCGCATGAGCTGCATTTACGGGCCGCACCAATTCGGGACCGAGGACCAGGGCTGGGTCGCGCACTTCCTCATTCAAGCGCTCAATGGCCGTCCCATCACCATTTACGGAGATGGCAAGCAGGTGCGCGACATTCTTTTTGTCGATGATCTTCTCGAGGCTTTTCTCCTCGCCCGCGCGCGCATCGAGATAGTTCGAGGAGAAGCTTTCAACATCGGCGGCGGCGTGCAAAACACGACAAGTCTTCTCGAGCTGGTGGAATTAATCGGTTCACTCACGGGGGCGCGGCCGCGAGTGAAACTGGGCGATTGGCGTCCGGGGGACCAACGCTATTACGTCACCGATTTTTCGAAGTTTCATCGTGCCACTGGTTGGCGCCCGGCCGTCGCGCTAGAAAACGGGGTTAGCTGTCTCTTCGACTGGCTTCAGGAAACGCGCCGCGAATTGCCGGCTGAGCTTGCCACCGCCTAATGCAAGCGACCATTGCATCACAGCCCAGCGTAACGGTTGCGCGCGAGACGATGCGTGCCGCGGTGCTCATCGCCGCACGCCGGTTTGTCATCGGCGAAACGTGCGTGCCGGAACCTGGTGGCGGTCAGCTTCTGGTGCGCGTGCAAGGCTGCGGCATCTGCGCTTCGAACATCCCGCCTTTCGAAGGCAAGCCGTGGTTCCAGTACCCGATGGAACCGGGCGCGCTTGGTCACGAAGGGTGGGGAATTGTGGAGCGCGTGGGTGCCGAGGTCCGCCAGTTTGGCGCTGGTGATCGCGTGGCCATGCTCTCGCAACATGCGTTTGCCGAATTCGATGTGGCCGATGCCAACGCTGTCGTGCGGCTCCCCTCCACATTGCCGGATCGGCCCTTTCCCGCAGAGCCGCTCGGTTGCGCTTTGAACATTTTCAAACGCGCCGCCATTGAGCGAGGCGATACCGTAGCAATGATCGGGATCGGATTTCTCGGAGGCTTGCTCACCCAGCTCGCCGTGGCGGCCGGTGCGCGCGTGATCGCGATCTCCCGCCGCCGCTTTGCTCTGGATCTGGCGCGAAAGTTTGGAGCTGCCGCGATTATTGAGGAATCCGCTGATGTCCCAGGACAGGTGACACAATTCACCGGAGGCAAGCTCTGCGATGTCGTAATCGAAGCGGCCGGCAAACAGTCAACGCTCGACCTCGGGGCGGAGCTCACGCGGGAGCGTGGCCGCCTCGTCATTGCTGGTTATCACCAGGAAGGTCACCGCCAGATCAACATGCAACTGTGGAATTGGCGCGGCCTGGATGTCATCAACGCGCATGAGCGCAACCCGCAAATTTATCGCGAGGGAATGGAAGCGGCAGTGCGCGCAGTCGAAAGCGGTTTGCTCGACCCGCGACCGTTCTACACCCACCGTTTTTCTTTTGAAGAAATTGGCGAGGCATTCGAGACCGCAGCCGCTCGTCCTGCCAATTTCATCAAAGCGCTCGTGCTCATGCAATGAAACGGGTGCTCATGACAGCCGACACGCTCGGCGGCGTTTGGAACTACTCACTCGAGCTGATCCGCGCCCTGCCGGAAATCGAGTTCGCCCTTTGCACGATGGGCGCGCCGCTTACTCGAGCGCAGGACGACGACGTCGCTGTCCTCGAAAATGTCCGCGTCTTTCCCAGCACCTTCAAACTCGAATGGATGGATAGTCCGTGGCGCGAGGTCGATGCCGCCGGAGATTGGCTTCTCGACATTGCGGCCCGCTTTCAACCCGATCTCGTCCATCTTAACGGCTACTCGCACGCCACGCTCTCATTCAGTGCGCCGGTCATGGTGGTGGCGCATTCCTGCGTTCTCTCGTGGTGGCGCGCGCTCAAGCGTGAGGATGCGCCGGCGCGTTTTGATCAATATCGCCACCGTGTCGCTGCGGGCTTGAGCGCGGCCGATCTTGTCGTCGCGCCAAGTCGTTTCTTGCTCGAGTCGCTGCGGGAGATTTATGACGCGCCATTTACCGGCCGCGTCATCTACAATGGCTGCTATCCCACGCGTTTTTCGGCTGCGCCGAAGCAGCCACAGATCCTCGCGGCGGGTCGCATTTGGGATGACGCGAAAAACCTGCGCGCTCTCGATGCCATTGCCTCGTCCGTGAAATGGCCCATCGAAATTGCCGGCGACCTCGCCGCACCCAATGGCGCACGCAGCACCCTGCATCGAGCGACCGCTCTTGGCCCGTTGACTCCGGCGCAGCTTCGTCACGCAATGGCGAGCGCGTCGATCTTCGCCGCGCCCGCGCGCTACGAACCATTCGGTCTCTCCATCCTCGAAGCAGCGCAAAGCGGATGCGCGCTTGTCCTGGGCGACATTCCAAGCCTGCGAGAAATCTGGGCCGATTGCGCCCTGTTTGTTGATCCGGAAGATCGTGCGGCGCTGGAGCGCGGCATCAATGATCTCATCGCTCGCACGGATCGGCGCGAAACTTTCAGCCGCCGCGCGCGCGAGCGCGCCGGGAAGTTTTCAATCGCGCAAATGGCGGCGCGCTACCGCGACGTTTACGGGAGCCTCACGCGAACAGAAGCAGCCGCATGAAGATCGCGCTCTTTTATCACTCACTCGTTTCCGATTGGAACCACGGCAACGCTCATTTTCTCCGTGGAATCGCCAGCGAACTGATCGCCCGCGGTCACGATGTTGCCATTTACGAACCCGAACACTCCTGGAGCGCACGTAATCTTCGCGCCGAGTACGGTGAGGCGCCATTTCGGGAATTCGAATCAAATTTCCCGCGGCTGCGCTCGAACAAATACTGGCTCGGGTCACTCGAGCTCGAGCGCGTGCTTAATGGTGTCGAGCTCGTTCTGGTTCATGAATGGAACGACCCCGAGCTTGTCAGGCGCATCGGTCAGCACCACGCGCGGTCAGGGAAGTACGCGCTCTTCTTTCACGACACCCATCACCGCGCCGTCACTGCGCCGGAGGAGATGGCGCGCTTCGATTTGTCCCACTACGATGGCCTGCTCGCCTACGGCGAGGCGCTTCGCCGCGTGCATGCGCGACGCGGTTTGCGTGCGTGGACATGGCACGAAGCGGCGGACAGCCGCATCTTTTTTCCGCGGCCGCGTTCCACATTCGATGGAGACATTGTCTGGATCGGCAATTGGGGTGATGAAGAACGAACCGCGGAGTTGCGCGAGTTTCTCATTGAGCCGGTGGCGTCATTGAAACTGCGGGCAAAAGTCTTCGGAGTTCGCTATCCGCGGCACGCGCGCGAGATGCTGGACAAGGCCGGGATCGAGTACGGCGGCTGGATTCCGAACTATCGGGTCCCGGAAATCTTCGCTCGCTACAAACTCACCGTTCACATTCCGCGACGGCCTTATGTAAAAGCGCTTCCGGGAATTCCAACCATCCGTCCTTTTGAAGCGCTGGCGTGCGGGATTCCCCTCATCTGCTCGCCCTGGAACGACGCGGAAAATCTCTTCAGACCCGGACGCGATTTCCTCGTGGCGCGCGATGGCGCTGAGATGAAGAAACAGATCTGCGCGCTGCTGGCGGACAAACAAATGGCGCGAGAAATCGCGGGGCATGGGCTCGAAACAATCCGGACGCGCCACACCTGCGCCCATCGAGTGGACGAGCTGCTTGCTTTCGCCCCCATGCGGGACCGCCCGACGCCGGTCGCTGTAGCGGCGGGCTATGACCGGCGAATGCCACGAGGTGATGAAGCAATGAACGGCGGTCATAGACACGCCGCTACAGATGCGGCTCGGCAATCCCTCCAGCAGGAGGCACAGAGATGAAGATCGCCTGGTTTCCATCCAGCCTGCTCTCCGCTTACTGGAATGGCGCGGCCACCTACTACCGCGGATTAATCAAGGCGCTGCACGCGCGCGGTCATCGCATCACCGTTTATGAACCGGACGCATACGATCGCCAAAAGCATCGTGACATGGACCCGCCGAGATGGGCGCGGGTAGTTGTTTACGAGAACAGCGAAGCAGCCGCGCTGTGTGCGGTGGAGAAGGCGCGAAGCGCGGACATGATCGTCAAAGCCAGCGGCATCGGCGTTTTCGATGAGCTGCTGGAGGAGGCAGTGCTCGAGCATAAGCGGGCCGACAACTACGTTGTATTTTGCGATGTCGATGCGCCCGCGACACTCGAGCGCGTCGAGAAGAATCCTGAGGATCCGTTCCTTAAATGCATTCCGCGCTACGATTTCATCTTCACCTACGGCGGCGGCCTGCCGGTCGTGCGCGGCTATGAATCGTTAGGCGCGCAGCTTTGCGTTCCGATTTACAACGGGCTGGATCCAGAGACGCATCATCCAGTCGCGCCCGAGCCGCGCTTCCAGGCCGATCTCGGATTTCTTGGTCATCGTCTGCCCGATCGAGAAGCGCGCGTGGAAGAATTTTTCATCAACGCAGCGGAGCAGTTGCCTCAGCAGCAATTCCTCCTCGGCGGGATCGGCTGGAATACGAAGCGTTTGCCCCCGAACGTCAAAGACCTCGGCCACGTTTATACGGCCGATCACAACGCATTTAACTGCACACCGCGGATGGTGCTAAACGTCTCGCGCGCGAGCATGGCGCGTTTCGGATTTTCACCCGCCACCCGGGTGTTCGAAGCGGCGGGGGCCGCGGCTTGTTTGATTACCGATGCGTGGGAAGGGATCGAAATATTCTTCGAGCCGGAGAAGGAGATTTTGGTCGCGCGCAATGGCAGCGAGGTCGCCGCTCATGTGCAGAAGATCAAGCCGAAGCGTGCGCGTGAGATCGGCCAGAGCGCGTATCGGCGCGCGCTCTCGGAGCACACTTACGCTCATCGCGCGGCGCAGCTGGACGGAATACTCGAGGGAGTCCTGGCGACATGAGAATTGTCGTCCTCGGTCTTTCAATCACATCTTCGTGGGGCAATGGCCACGCCACGACCTATCGCGCGCTTTTGCGTGAGCTCGCTCGCGCCGGGCACGACATTATTTTCCTGGAGCGCGACCAGCCGTGGTATGCGGCGAATCGCGACTTGCCTGCGCCCGCTTTCTGCGAAACGCAGATTTACCGCAGCACGGCCGAGCTGAAGCGCCGATTTTCTCCTGAAGTTCGCGAAGCCGATTGCGTCATCGTCGGGTCCTTCGTGCCGAATGGGATCGCGATCGCCGAATGGGTCACAGCCATGGCGAATGGCGTAACCGCGTTCTACGACATCGATACTCCAGTCACGCTGGCCGGACTCGCGCGCGATCAATGCGCTTACCTCAGCCGCGCTCTGGTGCCGCGATTCGACCTTTATCTTTCGTTTACTGGCGGTCCCGTTCTCCGCCGCATCGAACGGGTTTACGGCGCCCGGCGCGCACGGACGCTTTATTGTTCAGTCGATGCCGATCACTATTTCCCCGAGCGCATTCGCAATCGCTGGATCCTTGGGTACCTCGGCACATTCAGCCAGGATCGGCAGCCCGCGCTCGAAACTTTGCTCCTCGATGTCGCGCGCGAAATGCAGAGCGACTCCTTCATCGTGGCGGGACCGCAGTATCCGCGCTCGATCCGCTGGCCGGGCAATGTGAGACGCATCCAGCATCTCGAGCCGGCGGCACACCGTTCCTTTTACAATGCGCAGCGATTCACTCTCAACATCACGCGCCAGGCCATGGTGCGCGCGGGCTGGTCGCCGAGTGTGCGCTTGTTCGAAGCGGCCGCGTGCGGCACGCCGATTATCAGCGATTCCTGGCCTGGCCTTGAGCAAATCTTCGAGCCTGGTTCGGAAATCCTCCTCGCGCGCACAACCGGCGATATGCTGCGAATTTTGCGCGAAACGTCGGAGGCCGACGCGCGTGCCATCGGTGGCCGCGCCCGAAAACGCGTGCTCGATGAGCACACGGCTGCCCATCGCGCGGCTGAGCTGGAGGGATTCATCGAAAGCGTAAGGAAAGGTGAGCGTGTGTCCGCGCTGGAAGGAGTGCCGTCATGATTCGGGTTGCAATTATCGGAGTGGGAAATTGCGCGTCGTCGCTGGTGCAGGGTGTCGAGTTTTACAAAGAGGCGAAAGAAGAGGGCGACGTCCCTGGCCTGATGCACCTCAACCTCGGCGGTTACCACGTGCGCGATATCGAGTTCAGCGCCGCTTTCGACATCAACGTCACCAAAGTCGGACGCGATCTCAGCGAAGCCATTTTTGCCGAGCCGAACAATACCATCCGCTTCGCCGAAGTGCCGCCGCTGGGCGTGCGCGTCCATCGCGGCATGACGCACGATGGCATCGGCAAGTACCTCAAGAGCGTCATTCGCAAATCGCCCGGCTCGACCGATGACATTGTCGGCATCTTAAAGCGAACGAAAACTGACGTTGTTGTCTCCTATCTGCCGGTTGGCTCGGAGATGGCGACGAAGTGGTACGTGGAACAAATTCTCGAAGCCGGCTGCGCCTTCGTGAATTGCATTCCGGTCTTCATTGCTTCGCAGCCCTACTGGCAGCGCCGCTTCGAGGAGCGCAGGCTGCCTATTATCGGCGACGATATTAAGTCGCAGGTCGGCGCCACCATCGCGCATCGCGTGCTGACCAATCTGTTTCGCGACCGCGGCGTGCGGCTCGATCGCACTTACCAGCTCAACTTCGGCGGCAACACCGATTTCCTCAACATGCTCGAGCGGGACCGGCTCGAATCGAAAAAGGTTTCCAAAACCCAGGCGGTGACGAGCCAGTTCGGTCATGCGGTTCCAGCTGAGAACGTTCACGTCGGCCCGAGCGATCACGTGCCGTGGCTGACTGATCGCAAGTGGTGCTACATCCGGATGGAGGGCACGACCTTCGGCAACGTCCCGCTCAATTGTGAGATGAAGCTCGAAGTGTGGGACTCGCCCAACTCCGCCGGCGTGGTCATCGATGCCATCCGCTGCGCCAAAATCGCGCTCGACCGCAAAATCAGCGGCGCCCTCATCGGACCATCGAGCTACTTCATGAAATCGCCGCCAGTGCAATTTACCGATGATGAAGCGCGCGAAAAAGTTGCCCAGTTCATCCGCGGTGAAACGTCCGTGAAACAGCGGCGGAAAAGGTTGGGCTCGCGAAAATGAAGATCGTTATTTTCGGGCTGACGATCAGCTCTTCATGGGGCAATGGCCACGCCACCATCTGGCGCGGACTGCTGCGCGAGATGATCTCGCGCGGGCACGAGATCACGTTCTTCGAGCGCGATGTTCCATATTACGCGGCGCATCGCGACCTGACCGAACTGCCCGGCGGCACGCTGGCGCTGTATGACGATTGGCAGGAAAACCTTCCGTCGGCCCGGCGCGAAATCGGGGAAAGCGATGTCGCCATCATCACTTCCTATTGCCCCGACGGCATCGCCGCGTCGGAGCTGGCTTGCGAGTCATCAGCGCTCCGCATTTTCTACGATCTCGACACGCCGGTGACGCTGGCTCGGCTGCGGGCCGGTGAGCCGCTCTCCTATATCGGCGCGCGGGGACTTGGCGACTTCGATCTCGTTCTCAGTTTCACCGGCGGCGGCGCCTTGCGCGCTTTGCAGGATGAGCTTGGAGCCGTTACTGCGGCGCCGTTCTACGGCAGCGTCGATCCGCAACTGCACCATCCGGTCGCTCCCATTGAAAAGTTCCGCGCCCATCTTTCCTTCCTCGGCACATTCGCCGCCGACCGCCAACAGGCCCTTGACGAGCTTTTCATTAAACCGGCGCGCGTTTTGCCTGATCAGCGTTTTGTCATCGGTGGTGCGCAGTACCCGCCTGAATTCCCCTGGACTCCGAACATTTACTTCCTTCAGCATCTGGCCCCCTGGCAACATCCAGGTTTTTTTTGTTCATCACGGCTCACCCTGAATGTGACGCGCGGCTCGATGCGGCAAACGGGATGGTGTCCTTCCGGTCGCCTGTTCGAAGCGGCAGCATGCGGCACACCGGTGATCAGCGACTGGTGGGATGGACTCGATAGTTTCTTCGCGCCGAACGACGAGATTCTGGTCGCCGAAAGAGCGGACGATGTGGTCGGCGCGTTGCAGCGCAGCGACGAAGAACTGCGCCGGATGGCGAAGGCCGCGCGCGACCATGTGCTGGCCGAACACACGGCAGCGCATCGGGCCGACGAGCTGGAGCAATTGCTGATCAGCGCCGGCGCCAGGCAGCTGCTCGAGGTCTGATATGTTGGGCATCATTCCAGCCGCAGGCGCCGGAAGCAGGATTCAACCGCTGGCATTCTCGAAAGAGCTGCTTCCGGTAGGCGGCCGATTGGATGGAACCATCGAACGGCCGCGCGCAATCAGCGAATATTTGGTCGAACGAATGCGCATCGCCGGCGCGGACAAGATTTGCTTCGTCATCAGCGCGGGCAAGTCGGACATTCTTGAGTATTACAGCCATCTCGACGGCGCGAGCGTGATCTTCGTGGTGCAGCCGAGCCCGTCGGGTTTGTGCGATGCCATGTTCTGCGCAGCGCCGATTGTCGCGCCCGAAGAGAGCGTCGCAATCGGATTGCCCGACACGATCTGGTTTCCGGACGACGGGCTCAAAACCTTGCCGGAAGGGGAGCTGTCGTTCCTGCTTTTTCCGGTGGAACATCCGGAGTTTTTCGATGCGGTTGTTACCGATGCTGCCGGTCAGGTGCGCGAAATCCAGGTCAAGCAGCACGACTGGAAATCGCGCTGGGTCTGGGGCGCATTTAAAATGCCCGGAACCGTGTTTCACGACTTGCACCGGCTCTGGCTTGAGCGTGAGAAGCGAGACGAATACTTCGGCACGCTCGTCAATGCCTGGCTGGCGCGCGGTAATGTGGCGCGAGGGATTCGCGCGGGAGAGTCGTACGTTGATGTTGGCACGCTCGATGGCTATCGCCACGCCATCAGTCTGCTCAACGAGCGCTCCAGGCATGAAGCGGAGGTGGTGGCGTGAACACGCTGCTGGAACCGAGCGATCTCCGGCGGCGAATCGAGGAACTCGGCCCGTGGTTCCAGAACTTTACTTTGCACGGAACAGAAACGGCCCCGGATCACTTCCTTGGCGATTATCCCGCGGTGAAATGGCGCAGGTTCGCCCACGCCCTTCCGAAGGACCTGACCGGTAAAAGCGTTCTCGATATTGGCTGCAACGCCGGCTTCTACGCCGTCGAAATGAAACGGCGCGGGGCCGCACGGGTCCTCGGCATTGATTACGACGAGTCTTATCTCGCCCAGGCCCGCTTCGTGGCCGAGACGCTGAAGCAGGATGTCGAGTTTCGGCGGCTTTCCGTTTATGAAGTCGACCGCCTGCGGGAGAAGTTCGATCTCGTTTTGTTCATGGGCGTGTTTTATCACCTGCGGCATCCACTGCTCGCGCTGGATCTGATTCGGGAGCACGTCGCGCGCGATCTGTTCGTCTTTCAATCCATGCAGCGCGGCAGCGACGCCATCGCGCCGGTGGAAAATGATTACGATTTTTGGCAGACGGAGATCTTCCAGCGTCCGGAATTTCCGCGCATGTATTTTATCGAGAAAAAATATGCCGGCGATCCCACGAACTGGTGGATTCCCAATCGTGCCTGCGTCGAAGCGATGCTGCGCTCCACCGGATTCTGCATTGTTGATCACCCGGAGGAAGAAGTCTTCATCTGTCGGGCAACGGTCGTGCCAGAGCCCGGCCTCATCCCGAGCGAAGCCGACAGAGCCCGTGATGTCACCGAAATGGAAAGACTACGCGCTCCATCGACTCCGCTTCGGTGCGCTCGGAATGACGCCAAGTAGGAGGCGATATGGTTGAGGCTGTCATGTTATGGAACGAGCCCAACAACAAATCGCATTGGGACCTCGAGCTCGACCCGGATTGGCGACGATTTGCTGCGATGGCCAAAGTCGCTGCCGAAGCCGTGGCGGCGAGCAATCCTGCGCTTACACGCGTGCTCGGCGGCATTTCACCCATCGACGCCGGTTTTATCAAGCGAATGGCGGACTTCGGTGTGCTCGATGTGCTTGATGCCGTCGCGGTGCACGGTTTTCCGCTGGATTGGAATAACTGGATGCTCGACGAATGGCCGCAGCGCCTGGATGAAATCCATGCCGTGACCGAGTTGCCGGTATGGGTAAGCGAAGTCGGTATCTCAAGCTTCGGCGCCGAAGAAGTGCAGGAGTTTGGATTACGCCGCACGGCTGAGCTGCTCATCGGCCGCGCGCCGCGGATTCATTGGTACTCACTTTATGACTTGCCCAAGGCCTGGCCGGCGACGACGCGGCATCGCGAGGCGGAAGGTTCGAGCTACTATCGCCATTTCCATATGGGGTTACTTCGCGAGGATGGGATGCCGAAGCGAGCACTGAATTTGTTTCCGGAGTTCACTCCCGAGCTCGGGATTTGCCAATGGTTTCATTTCGAAGATTATCGTCTCAACGATGCCGTAAGCTGGTTGCGAAAACTCGGCGTGAGATCCCTTCGCACTGGTTTGAGCTGGGCTGATAGCTTTCGCCCCGGCGCCGAGGAGTGGTTTGAGCGGCAGATGTCTGCCCTGGCCGAGTTCGATGTTACGCTGACCTTTTGTTTCACGCCGGCACATCGCGGCATGGCGCCGCATCACACCAGCCCGCCGTTGGTGAAAGAAGAGTTTGCCGAATTCTGCGGCCGCATGACGCGACGTTATGCGCCACAAGCAACTGCCGGGCTGGCGCTGCGAACGTGACGACGTTCGTTTTTGTTCGTCACGGCGAAAATGACATTATCAGCACACGCATCGCCGGCCGGCAGCGTGGCGTGCGCCTGAATAAACGCGGGCAAGAACAGGCGAGCAAAGTCGCTGAGGTTCTTTGCCGCTTTCCCATCGACGCGATCTTTGCCAGTCCTCTCGAACGAGCTTGCGAAACGGCCGGCCCTCTTTGCCTGCGAACGGGTTTAACGCTGCAAACGGCGGACGAGTTTAACGAGATTGATTTCGCTGACTGGACCAATGGCAGCTTCAACGAACTGCAAGCGACTGAACCTTTCCGTATTTGGAATTCATTTCGCAGTTTCTCCGCTCCACCCGGCGGGGAAATGATGGTGCAAGTGCAAGGGCGCGTAGTCCGGAAGCTGTGCGAGCTGCGCGCGCTATATCAATTTGTTGTCGTCATCAGCCATGGCGATGTGATTCGCGCGGCTATCTCCTATGCCCTGGGTATCCCACTCGACTTATTCCAGCGCATCCAGATCGATCCAGCATCGATCAGCGTGATCGAGCTCGGCGACGACTTTGTTCGCGTTCGCCTCATCAATGGCAGCGCCAGCGGCATTCTGCCCCCACATTAAAAACTTTTCGGGGGAACATCGCCGCAGCGCGCTCTGGAAAGTGGAGGAAGAAATGGAGGGTGGATCGTTTGCGCCAGCTCTGGGTAGCGCACGCGTCTCGCGTGCTGGCGAGAGCGTCCCGCTTTCGCAGACTTTTGCTGAAAATGTTTGTTTTTCCGGAGTGCCACGCCATCAGCTTCGCCATTCTCGCCTACAGCGCGTATTTGAAAGCGCGCGCGGCTAAGCAAAGACGAGCTGCGCGGTTTGGAGGTGAAGATCGCCTGCTGGGCGCAACGCTTGCATCGCTCTGATTGGCCAACCGGCTTAGAAAAGAACAGCGGCCGGAGTTTGCACCCCGGCCGCTGCGCTAAGTCTCAGGCGGTGCGCTAGAACTTCTTGGAGATCTCGAAGTAGAGAAACCGGCCGTATGGATCGTAAACCGACAGGTCAGTGTTGCTGTTCGCGTTTTCAACGAACGGCGGCGTGCGGTCGAAAATGTTGTTGCATCCCACCGCTACCGTCGTGCCATTAAGCATTCGGTCGAAGATGTTCATGGTTGTTCCAGCTACCGGAGCAGGCGCACCATTCTTGCCGTCGCGCATGCTTCTTGCATCTTTGGGCTCTGGCGCGGCCGCGGCGCCGGCCGGAGCTTCGCGCACGAAGGTGTAGGAGAGCCGGCCATCAAACTGCACGTAATCTTCAAGTTGCTGCAACGTTCTGTAGTCGGTGGTCGGCAGAGAACTGCCAACAGCATTATAGACCTTGGGTATATAATTGGCGATGAGCGACGCTGTGAACCCCTGCCGACGATACTCGCTTAAAAAGGTAAGCTTGTAACGAGGAACGATCCCGATGCCTTCAATATCATCCGTGCCGAGAATGTTGTAATAGTTACTCTCCGGGGTCACCTTGCCTTCATATTGAGTGTAAACAATCGCATTCACTCCGAGCTCAAGCTGCCCGAATGTCTTGAGGTCGGCGGTGTAATGAGCACTCAGGTCCAGGCCGTCATCATGAAATGCGGCGATATTCTGGAGTGTATCGATATAGAAGACTCTCGTAAGGTTACCCTGCAACTGCCCGGGCCCGGTCACCGGTCTGGCGCCAGGGAAGCCTGGGAAATTGTTAAAAGCGACGAGGTTGATGTAAGGTGAGGCTGTTCCTTGGGAATTTACACTTCCAAGTATAATGGGTCCACCGAGGGGAGATGCCACACCCTGCTCAAGGGTGCGGAAGTAATCCACGCTGATAGTTAATCCCGGGACAAAGCTGGGGCTATAAACCAAGCCCGCCGTGTAGGATTCTGCTGTCGCGGGAAGCAGGTCAGGGTTCGATCCGCTTAGGACCTGTGCCTGGCCCGACGGTATTCCGTTGAGAGTAATGGCACTCGAGAAACCGGTGGCCGTGGGGCCTTGCGTTTGGAACAGAGTAGGAGCAACGAAGGAGTTGGCGTAGGTCGCGCGCAGAGTCAAATCCTTCATCGGCTGATATCGTAGCGTGACCTTGGGCACCTTCGCGTCTTCCTTCACCCCATCATAGTGATCGTAGCGCCCGGCCAGATTCAGCTCGAAATTGTAGATGCCGGGGACATGCATCGATTCCCCTACAACAGGAACGCTTAGCTCGCCGTAGAAGGAATAGATGTCACGCTTGACATCGATATCGGCAGTTGGGACGGAACCCACGAATATCTCCGGCGAATCGTGGAGCTTAAAACCTTCCTGCCGGAATTCCCCGCCGAGCGATAAGCCGATCTTGCCACCGGGTAATTCAAAGGCAAAGCCGGTAAACTTGGCATCGAAGACGCGCTGAAATGAGCTCATCAAGCGTAAGTTCGAGCCGAAGATAGTGTTAAACTGATCGCGCGTAACCTGACCGGGATTTGTGCCGATTGGATTAACGGCAAAGAAGTCAAGCGCGGGAATCGGGTTGCCGGACCCATCCACTGCCGTTCCCGCAATCATCGCGTTTAGCTGCTGGGCATTAACGAGGTTGAAGTTGGCGAACGAGATGTCGTATTTGCTGTAATAGCCTGCCGCCTCGAAGGTCCAATCCGGGGTGATCTGTGAACGAATCCCGCCGAGAAAGCGGTAGAAGTTATTTTCATTGTCAAAGATTCGCGGATTGGTGGCGTTGTAGCGATTCGCAATGAAGTTGTTCGAAGCGGAGTCGAGTGTTTCCTGGAACGGATTGAATGGTGCCGGAGGGCCTCTATCCTCTGGAATGAAACGGACATTGCTAGGACTTTCCGGCAGGCTCGGGTCGAAATTGGGATTGGTGCGGACTGATCCCAAAATAAGAACCTGACTGGCGGTGTTGAGCGGTTGTGCATTAAGAAAACTCTGGTAGTCGGAGTTGGCGTAGAGAAAGTTGCCGAAGATCTCCAGTTGCTTGCCGACGATTTGATGACTCGCGGAAGCAATCACGTTGGTGCGCGCCGTGTCCAGGGTGCTGGTTGGTACCTGTCCGAGGTTGTAACTGAATGACTGCCCCAGTGTTATCGGTTGAAAAAACTGCGGAATATTTCCAAACGATGATCCAGGAGGAAGCGAGTGAGGAAGCACCCCGACATCGAACGGAGAGTTCGCGATGATTGGCCCCGGAAAGGTGGTTGGCGTTTCACCTTTGATGTTGTAAAACTGGCCGGTCCCGAAATCCGCGGCTGAGCCAGGGTAGTTTTGTGTTTGTCCGGTAATCGGGTTGGAGTAGCTCTTCTGCCTTTCGAAAAGCGGATCGATCTCGTAATATTGCATACCGACGGTAATTTGAGTGGTATCAGTTCCGACGCCGCCGATAGCGTAGCCGCGGCGCTCGGCCACCGCTTCATCCAGCGCAGTTCCATAGCGGAATCCGAGCTCTGCGCCTTGGAAATCGTCCTTTGTGAAAATATTGACAACACCGCCGACCGCTTCCGATCCGTAAAGAGCCGAAGCGCCATCTTTTAGTACTTCGATTCTCCCGATGAGTGCGGCAGGGAACAGTGACACGTCAGTGAACTGAAAGCCGCCAACGGAAATGGCGGCGGAATCGGCAACACGACGGCCTTCGTATAAGACGAGGGTGGGAAAACCGCGAATGGCAATGATGCTTCCTCCGAGAGTGGAGCCACTCGAGATATTGGCGTTAGTTACGCCCAGGTTGCCGCCGCCGGTAAAGTCCGGGTTGCGCTTTTGAAGGATGTTCAATATTTCCTGGCTGCCGGAGCGGTTTACTTCCTGCGTAGTTAGCGTATCCACCGGCGCCGCGGTGACTTCCTCGGCGGTAGGAATATTTGATCCGGTGACGACCACGCGTTCGGCGCTGGCTTCTCCAGCGGCTTGCGCAGCCGGTGGCGCGGCTGGTCCGGGGCCAAGCTCGGGCAGCTGTGACGCTGGCGAACCGGCAGGCTGCTGAGCACGCGCGCTGCTGATGCCCGCGAGGAGCGGGATGGCGCCGCAAGCTAGCTGCGCTATGCGACGAGATATCAAAGCTCTAAATATGTTTGTCATCATTTGTTTCTCCGTTGATTAGTTAAGGTGAGTAGATGAGACATATCTCAACTGTCTGAACTACATCCGCAGGCTATATGCCTAAGTAGGAACAGCGATAGGACATTGATCCGATGGTTTAGGCCATCGCTCGTTGTTGAATTAGTGAAGGCAGTGGCCGACAAGAGAGAGAACGTGGCCGCGACAACTCCGGCATTATGATGTTCAATCGATTCTACTCCGCTTCCAGTAGTTGAACTATGCCACGGCGAGGTGCCGATCCTCGGGCTGCTTTTCGATCTCACCGGCGACTATTCCGAGCCGCGCGCGATAGGTGCTCGGCCTTACCCCAACGAACTTCTCGAATGTTTTACTGAAGACGTCAGCGCTCTTGTAGCCAAGTGAGGTGGCGATGTTCTCCAGGGGCGTTCGTGGAATTAACAATCGCCGGCGCGCTTCTGTCATCCGTGCTCCGGCGACGAACTGCGCCGGAGTTTTGCCGAAGGTCTTGTTAAAGAGCCGGGTGAAGTTGCGCCGCGACATGCATGCCCGCTGGGAAAGTGCTTCGACAGAGAGGTTTTCCCCGAGATTGCACAGAATCCATCCCGCCAGGTCGGCGAAGCGATCGGAGGATTGTGTCTGGAATTTGAGCGATTCGGAGAACTGCTCTTCGCTGCCGGTCCGCTTGAGGTGAACTACAAGTTCGCGAGCAAGCTTAAGAGCGGGGCTTCGGCCGAAATCGGCTTCGATGAGCGAGAGAGAGAAATCGATCGCGGCCGTCCCACCGGCGCAGGTATAAAAGGGACCATCTTTTACAAACAACCTGTTCGGATGGATGCGCAGGCGAGGAAAGCGGAGCGCGATGTCTTTGGCGTAGCGCCAATGTGTGGCTACTTCACGCCCGTCGAGCAAGCCGGTCATGGCCAGCGCGTAAATGCCCGTCCCCAGCGTCGCAATCCGCCTCGTGGTAGGAGCCCGGAAGTTCACCCACTTCGCAACCTTCCGGCAAAGCGTCGGCGCGCGAATGCCATCGCCCCCACAAACAATCAACGTGTCCAGCTCGGGCGCGCTCTCGAAATCCACCGCCGGCTTGACCATGAGACCGGAGGAGCTAAAGCACGGTTCAGTAGTAAGACCGATGGTGATTACATGGTAACAGCGGCACTCGCATCCATAGGTAGTGGGCGCGTGCGCTCTGGTAAAGGCTTCTGCTGCGCCGCTCATTTCAGCTGCGCCCATCTCATCAAAGACGATGAATCCGATACTCTTCGGGCTCATCGTTCTGTCCTGAAAAAACTGCTCACATCCTTGTAAGCCACAAAACCGATGAAAACGGCTCATGCTCATGGCAGCC
>JBKPQR010000033.1:0-34287 GCA_046734175.1 Verrucomicrobiota bacterium
CTTTCTGGAGAAATCGCGGTAGTGGATCTCGCCGTCGTGCACGCCAAAGCGGTTGAACTTGAGCGGGAATAATTGTTTGATCGTCTGCGTCCACGGCTTGTCGATGCCGACCTGCGAGTTCGCCTTACTCGGCGCGTTCACGAAATTCATCTTTGGCTTGTAGAAATCGAGTTCGCCCACGAGGGCCCCGTCGAAGAGCGCCTTCCATTGCACGGAAAGATCGATCAGTGGCGCGGAGAAAAACGGCACCGGCACGTGTCCGGTGGTTTTCTCGATGTTGACATTGTGAATCTGGTAAGCACCGCGCCAAAGATGCAAGGTCACAGCGGCGACATGCCCGCGATAATCCGGCATCTCGGAGAGCTTGCGATTAACGTAGTCGCGCACCCAGAAGGGCAGCAGCGCGCGCACGATCACCAGCAGGATGAGCAGGAACAGGCCGGCGTAAATCGGCCAGCGATACCGGCGACCTTTGCGTTTCATCATCCGCGAGCGAAGTCCCTGCGTTTATCTTGTAAAAGACGCGTCCCCGGCGAGGACGCAGACGTGCCGTAATATTGCTTCGGAATTCAACTGCCGCAAGACTCGGGAAAGAAGCTTTGGAAAAAGCTAACGAGGTTTAGTCCGGTAATTTCTCGAGCAGTTCACCCGCCATGCGCATGAACTCCCACCCGACGGCTGAGTCCGTCTCCTCGGCCGCGATGGGCATACCACGGTCACCGGCTTCACGCGTTGCGATATCGATCGGCACCTGGCCGAGCAAAGGCACGCGCAAGCGCCTGGCTTCCCGCTCACCCCCGCCACTGCCGAAAATGTCGTAGCGCTTGCCATCGCCCGGCGAGACGAAGTAGCTCATATTCTCGATGAGGCCGAGAACTGGCACGTTCACTTTGGCAAACATGGTGGCGGCCTTGCGGGCATCGATCAGCGCCACTTCCTGAGGCGTCGTCACGATGACCGCGCCCGCGAGCGCGACCGTCTGCACGATGGTCAGTTGAATGTCGCCAGTGCCGGGGGGCAGATCGAGCAACAGGACATCGAGCTCGCCCCATTCCACCTGTCGCAAAAATTGTTGCGTGTAACGCGTCACCATGGGCCCGCGCAAAATCGCCGGTGAAGCATCATCGAGCAGAAACCCCATCGACATCAGGCGCACACCGTATTGCTCCACTGGCAGAATGCGGTTCTCCTCCGTCGCCATCAGTTGCTCGCGCGACCCGAACATGAGGGAAATGCTCGGGCCGTAAATGTCACAATCACAGAGTCCGACGTTCCTGCCATGCTTGTGCAAAGCGACGGCCAGATTGGCGGCCACAGTCGATTTGCCCACTCCGCCTTTGCCACTCGCGATGGCAATAATATGCTTCACGCCGGGAATCTTTGTCGGCCCAATCCCGGAACTGCCCGTGCTTGCAGCCGGGGCATGAATGTCGATCAGCACTTTCGGATTTGGAAGACCGAGCTGGCGCAACACCTCTTCCGCATCGGCTTTGATCGCGCGCGGGATCGCAGGTTCATTTGTCGTGAGCACGAGCTGCACGCGCGTTTCATTTTCCCGGAGCGTGATCTCCTTCACCAAACCAAACGAGACGATGTCGCGACTGAATCCCGGATATTTCACCGATCTGAGCGCCTCCCTTATTTGCTCTTCCGTCATGCTCCAATTTAACGCGCCCGATTCGTCTGTCGCCAGTTCAGCCTTTGAGTGTGAAGACGTTCTGCCAACGGCTGGCTGCTGAACCTGGCAAAAATTATTGGCACTCGCGCCGCGAGCGCCTCTACAACGCTGCTCTCGGCAGGGTGTTCAGATCAATCCGCTGATGCGTCGCATCTATCTCCACCTCGAGCCTTTCGAAGTGCCAGATACCCGCCACCTCCATCGCCGCGACGTAAATGGTCGCTTTCCCTTTTGGGCCGCGAATCGGAATTGCGAGATTGGCGTCGCCGCCAGGCCCAACGGAATGCGCACTTCCCGATGGCAGCCAACTTCGATGATGGGTGCGCCCAAAGCCTCAATCACCGCCGGGTTTTGACGCGCGCGCGTCACCGCAATTTTGTAAGCGCCGGATTCTTTCATCACTGCGGCCACAACGAAGAAAACCCCTGCGGCAAAGAGAAGAGCTAACAGGAACAAGGAAAGGCATCCGCTCGGAAGCAGCCATTTCCAATTGCGCGCAAACCAATTCCGCCGTGGCAAGGGCGTAGGCGCTGGGCTATTCGGCATGTTCTATCTTGGACTGAACCGCGCGCGGCTAACGAGAAAAATCTGAAAATGAACGAGCTCCTAGAATCCCATTCTGCCCCACACGCCATCGCGAGCGATCCCGTGGCGCCGCCATTCGTCACGCTTTCTTCTATTCCACCGTCAGATCCCGCTTCCGCAGTAAACAGCATGTTTCATCTCGGCAACGGCTCTTCCGCATTCGCCATCGCGTAAGCCCACACCGCCACCACCGCCGCGTTCTCCTGCAACTCTCTGGGCACGATTTTATCCAGAGTGTCGGCCGCGGTGTGGTGATAGTTGAAATAATAGCGGCTGTCCTGCATCGGACTGAATGCTGGCACGCCCGCGTTTTCCATTGGCGCAATGTCGGTGCCGATGTGCTGCGAGAGATTCAGCGCGCCGGCGCCCGAGTGGGCCAGGATCTTCGCTACCGGTTTAAGAAAGTTCAGCAGCTCGGCTTTGCCTTTGATGTTCAATCCGATCGGATGTCCCGCGCCGCCATCTGTTTCGTTGACCGCGAAATGCGTCCTGAACTCGGCGGCGTGATCATGCTCGTATTGCTTCGATCCGCGGCTGCCGTTTTCTTCATTCATCCATGCGATGACGCGCAGGGTGCGCTTTGGCCGGAGATGGAGTTGCTGAAACAAGTGCGCCGTCTCCATCGCTACTGCGACCCCGGCAGCGTCATCGATGGCGCCAGTGCCGAGGTCCCATGAATCGAGGTGACCGGATACGATGACTACTTCCTCGGGATGCTCAGCGCCCTTGAGGTCGCCAATAACATTGGCGCTCTCCACCTCGGGCAGCGTCTGCGGCGTGAGCACCAGATGCATCTTCACCGCACCTTCCCGAGCTAAGGTCGCGATCAACTCTGCATCTTCGGCGCTGACGGCAGCTGCCGGAATTTTCGGTACGCCCTCCGCGTAGTGAGTCGTTCCCGTGTGCGGAATGCGGTAGTCCGCGCCTCCGACTGACTTCACCAGGCAGGCCACGGCGCCCTGCCGCGCCGCCGCCGCTGGCCCGTCGCTGCGATAAACCACCGCTTCCCCATAAGCATCGCCACCGTGACCTTGCGCCGCCATTTGCTTGTTGAATGAATGATTAAAAAGCACAATCTTTCCCGCCACTTTATCGCGCGGAAGGGCTTTGAGTTCGTCAAAATCGCGCACACTTAGCACTTCCGCGCTCAGTCCTTCGGGCGAGGTCGGGACACTTTCACCCAGTGCCGTGAGCACTACTTTTTGTGTCGTTCCCTCAGCCTGGCCGGGGAATTGCGTCAGCTCAGCCCGCTCCTCCCCGCGCACCCAATGAGGCACCATCGTTTTCTCCAGCTGCACGTCGCAGCCGAGAGTGCGCAATTCACCCGCCACATACTCGACAGCTTTAGCCGCTTGCGCAGAGCCGGTCAGCCGCGGGCCGATATTGTTCGACAAATGGGCCGCTTGTCGCCACGCATAATCGCTGCCCAGCGCTGCCTGCTGCAGCCGTTGCGCATCGCGCAGAGTCGCCTCGGAAAAAAACGTCGGGGTCGGGGAGGGAGCCACAGTTGCGCTTGTTTCGGGAGCTGGCGATTGCCCATCGCAGATTAGCGCCGGCATTAGAGCGAGCAATGAGAGCAAGGAGCTACTCAAAGAGGACATCGATGTTCAGTGATTTCGCCTTTCCCTATTCAAGACCAAGTAGCTGACCATCTTCATGTGGGGCTTTCCAGGAACTTGGTTTGAGTAGTCATTGCTTCTCTTCCGCCACTACACCAATCCCTGATCCATCATGGCGTTAGCGACCTTGAGGAACCCGGCGATGTTAGCGCCATTCACATAGTTACCGGGAGTGCCGTACTTCTCCGCCGTTCGATAGCATACCTCATGAATCGTTTTCATGATGTTATACAGTCTGTTATCTACTTCTTCCCGTGTCCACGAAATGCGCATGCTGTTCTGCGCCATTTCCAGGCCCGAAGTAGCTACTCCACCAGCGTTCGCTGCTTTGCCAGGTCCGAATAGGATCTTAGCTTCAAGGAAGCGATTGATGCCGGCAATCGTCGTCGGCATGTTAGCTCCTTCGGACACTACATAGACACCATTCTTGATGAGGTTATCTGCGTCTTTTGCGTTTATCTCATTTTGTGTGGCGCTCGGAAACGCGCATTGCGCCGGGCAGCTCCATAAGGGGTTATGGTCCAGCTTTGCATCGGCCGAGGTGTAGGTTGCCTCCGGAAATCGCTCGCTGTATTCCGAAATCCGGCCCCGACGAACATTTTTCAAATCAATGATGTATGCCAGCTTCTCCCGGTTAATGCCACCTTCGTCATAAATGAAACCATTCGAGTCTGAGAGAGTGACAGCGCGCGCTCCAAGACTGATTAGTTTCTCGATAGTATATTGTGCCACGTTCCCGCTGCCCGAGACCAAACAAACCTTGCCCCGAAGATCTTCCTTGCGGGTCTTTAGCATTTCAGCAGCGAAATAGACCGCGCCATATCCGGTAGCTTCAGGACGAATAACTGAGCCCCCCCAGGTAAGGCCTTTTCCTGTTAGCACTCCGGTAAACTCGTTCCTGAGTCGCTTGTACATTCCAAAGAGGTAGCCTATTTCCCGGGTGCCTACCCCGATATCTCCCGCGGGCACATCGGTATCAGGTCCGATATGCCGAAATAGTTCACACATGAACGCCTGGCAGAACCGCATCACTTCAAAGTCAGTCTTACCCTTAGGATCAAAATCCGATCCGCCCTTGGCCCCGCCCATAGGCAAAGTAGTAAGTGCATTCTTAAATACCTGCTCGAAAGCCAGGAACTTCAGAATGCTAAGATTAACGCTCGGATGAAATCGCAGCCCGCCTTTGTAAGGGCCGATCGCGCTGTTCATCTGCACGCGAAAACCGCGGTTCACATGGAGGTCGCCTTGATCATCTCGCCATGGAACTCGGAACATGATTACCCGCTCCGGTTCCATGATTCGCTCAAGTATCTTTTCGTGGCGATACTCCGGATGCTGTTCCAGCACAATGGCGAGCGATTCCACTACTTCCTGCACCGCTTGGTGAAACTCCGGCTCGGCCGGATTCTTTGCCTTCACCCGCGCCATTAGTTCTGAAACGTAGTCACTCATCAGTCGGAGAGATTCAGCGACTTCCCTGCCAAAGACAAGTCGCCAAACAAAACAGCCGGGCCTCTTGCGAAGCCCGGCTGGTGTTAATTGTCTAACTGTTCAGCTTGGTCGGCTTAGTAGTCCATCCCGCCCATGCCGCCCATTCCGCCTGGAGGCATTGCTGGAGCTTTCTCCTTCTCAGGCACTTCAGTTACGACGGCTTCGGTCGTAAGCAGCAGACCCGAGATGGAGGCTGCGTTTTGCAGCGCGCTCCGCGCCACCTTTGTCGGATCGACGATGCCGGCCTTCACCAGGTCGACAAACTCGCCCGTGGCCACGTTGTAACCTTCATTGCCTTTGCGGCTCTTGACTTCCTGCACGATGAGCGCCCCTTCCGCACCCGCATTATCAGCGAGCTGACGCAGCGGCTCCTCGATGGCGCGCCGGACAATCTGAATACCGACCTTTTCGTCAGTCTCCAGGTCCTTCACGTTATCGAGTGCTTTCTGCGCGCGCAGGAATGCGACACCGCCGCCCGGGACGATGCCTTCCTCAACCGCCGCGCGCGTCGCATGCAAGGCATCCTCAACGCGAGCCTTCTTCTCCTTCATCTCCGTCTCCGTCGCGGCGCCGACGTTGATCACTGCCACACCGCCGGCCAGCTTGGCCAGACGCTCCTGCAGTTTCTCGCGATCATAATCGCTCGTCGTCTCCTCAATCTGGCGACGGATCTGATTGACGCGGCCCTGGATATCGTTCTGCTTGCCTTCGCCTTCGACGATGGTGGTATTCTCCTTGTCGATGGTAACTCGCTTGGCCCGGCCAAGGTCCTCCAGCTTCACGTTCTCGAGCTTGATCCCGAGGTCTTCCGTGATGCAGCGGCCGCCGGTGAGCACGGCGATGTCTTCCAGCATCGCCTTGCGCCGATCGCCGAAGCCCGGAGCTTTGACCGCGCATACCTGCAAGGTCCCGCGGAGCTTGTTCACCACCAGGGTGGCGAGCGCTTCGCCTTCCACATCTTCAGCGATGATCAGGAGCGGGCGTCCAGCCTTCGCTACTTTCTCAAGCAGTGGGAGCATGTCCTTCAAGCTCGAGATCTTCTTCTCATGGATAAGGATGTAGGGATTCTCGAACACGGCTTCCATCGCCTCCGCGTTGGTCACGAAGTAGGGCGAGAGATAACCTTTGTCGAACTGCATACCTTCGACTACCTCCAAAGTAGTCTCGATGGACCTGGCCTCTTCGACGGTAATCGTTCCGTCCTTGCCCACCTTGTCCATGGCGTCGGCAATGATCTCGCCGATGGTCTTGTCCCAGTTCGCTGAGACTGTCGCAACCTGGGCAATCTCGGTCCGGTCACTGACCTTCTTCGAGATCTTCTTCAGCTCTTCGACAATAGCTTCGACACCTTTCATAATGCCACGCTGAAGCGAAGTAGGATTGGCGCCCGCGGTCACGTTCCGCAAACCTTCCTTGTAGATCGACTCCGCCAGAACGGTCGCGGTAGTGGTGCCATCGCCAGCGATGTCCGAGGTCTTGGAAGCGACTTCACGCACGAGCTGCGCCCCCATGTTTTCATAGGGATCTTCGAGCTCGATCTCTTTCGCGACAGTCACGCCATCTTTGGTGATGGTTGGGCTGCCGAATTTCTTGTCGAGAATGACGTTGCGACCGCTGGGGCCAAGCGTGGCCTTAACGGCCTTCGCCAGTTTCTCAATCCCGCGCAGCAAGGCATGCCGCGCGTTCTCATCAAATTGTAGTTGTTTAGCTGCCATAGTTTACTTTTCCTCCTTCAGGATTAGCCGATGATGCCGAGGATATCGTCCTCGCGCATGATCAGGTAGGTTTCGCCGTCGATCTTGATCTCTGTGCCGCCATATTTGCTGATCAGCACCTTGTTTCCCTCTTTCACGGTGAAATCGACCTTCTTGCCGTTATCGTCGATTTTGCCCGTGCCGAGAGCGACGACTTTGCCCTCCTGCGGTTTTTCTTTGGCGGTATCCGGGATAATGATGCCGCCTTTCTTCATTTCCTGCTCTTCGATCGGCTGCACCAGCACCCGATCTCCAAGTGGTTTCACATTAACTGCTGCCATAGTTTCTTTCCTTACTCCTTAGTTGATGGGTTGTTGCCGGAAGTAGCTCAAAGGAGTTAGCTACTTCCGGCAAATTGTTAACGTTTCTTGTCTTCGTCGACGACCTCGAATTCGGCATCGACCACGTCGCCATTGCCGCCGCGAGCGCCCGCACCTTGTTCAGCACCAGGACGCGGCTGTGCTTCCGGCCCGGGCTGCGGGCCAGCCTGGGCCCCGCTTTGGGCCGAAGCCTGCTTGTAAAGCTCAGCGCTCACTTCCTGGAACTTGTTCTGCAGGTCGTCATACGTGCGCTTCATCGCGTCGGTGTCGTTGCGATTGATCGCGTCGCGGACCGCGGCGATGGCGTCTTCGACTGCCTTCTTCTTGTCGCCCGAAATCTTGTCACCCAGTTCCTTTAATTGCTTCTCGCATTGGTAGGCGAGGTTGTCGGCATTGTTCTTGATCTCGATCGCTTCCTTCGCCTTCTTGTCTTCTTCGGCGTGTAGCTCGGCTTCTCTCTGCATCTTCTCGACCTCGTCTTTGGAAAGGCCAGAGCTGCCAGTAATGGAGATCTTCTGCTCCTTGCCTGTGCCCAAATCTTTGGCGGAGACGTGAAGGATGCCATTTGCGTCAATATCGAAGGTCACTTCGATCTGTGGGACGCCACGCGGCGCTGGCGGGATTCCATCGAGATGGAAGGTTCCAAGGTTTTTATTGTCGCGGCTAAGTGGCCGCTCCCCTTGCAATACCTTGATCTCCACACCGGGCTGGTTGTCGCTGTAGGTCGAGAATATCTGCGACTTGCGCGTAGGAATGGTTGTGTTACGCGGGATCATCGGAGTAGCTACGCCGCCGGCTGTTTCAATCGCGAGAGTAAGCGGGGTCACGTCGAGCAGGAGCACGTCTTTGACATCGCCCTTCAACACCCCGCCCTGGATAGCTGCGCCTACGGCGACTACTTCGTCCGGGTTTACGCCTTTGTGTGGCTCCTTGCCGATCAAACTGCGAGCAGTGTCGATCACCTTCGGCATGCGAGTCATGCCGCCGACAAGCACCAGCTCGTTGACCTCCTTCTCCGAAAGCCTGGCATCATTCAAGCAGGCCTTGACCGGTCCGACAGTCCGCTGGAACAAGTCATCGCAGAGCTGCTCCAGCTTCGAGCGAGTGAGCTTCTTCTGGATATGCTTCGGTCCGCTCGCGTCTGCCGTGATGAACGGCAGGTTAATCTCGTATTCCTGAGTGGAAGAAAGCGCGATCTTCGCCTTCTCGGCTTCTTCCTTAATGCGCTGGAGCGCGTCAGGCTGCTTGCTGAGATCGATTCCGCTATCCTTTTTAAACTCGTTAACTATCCAGTCCATGATACGCGCATCCCAGTCGTCGCCGCCGAGGTGTGTATCACCATTAGTCGCTTTGACTTCAAAGACGCCATCACCTATCTCGAGCACGGAAATGTCAAAGGTCCCTCCGCCCAGGTCATAGACAGCGATCTTCTCGTCCTTCTTTTTATCGAGACCGTAAGCTAACGAAGCCGCCGTCGGCTCGTTAATGATGCGCAGAACCTCCAGCCCCGCGATCTTACCAGCATCCTTGGTCGCATTGCGCTGCGAGTCATTAAAGTAAGCTGGAACAGTAATGACTGCCTGGGTGATCTTCTCCCCCAGCTTGGCTTCGGCGTCGCTCTTAAGCTTCGCCAGAATCATGGCCGAAATTTCCGGCGGACTAAAGGTCTTGCGCTCGCCGTTTACTTCCACCTGCACATGGGCGTCGCCGTTGGCAGCTTTCACGATCTTGTAGGGAACGCGATGCTCCTCTTCGCGCACTTCATCATACTTCCGGCCCATGAAGCGCTTGATCGAAAAAACCGTATTTGCCGGGTTGGTCACCGCCTGCCGTTTAGCGGCCTGACCGACGAGCCGCTCGCCGTTTTTCGAGAAGGCAACAATCGAGGGCGTGGTCCGCGCACCCTCGCTGTTTTCCAAAACCACCGGGTCGCCACCTTCCATCACAGCCATGCAGGAGTTAGTGGTGCCCAAATCAATTCCTAAAACTTTTGCCATAGTGCAATCCTTTCGTTGAATCGAGAGACCGATCCACGTTCCCCCTAGCAGTCCATATTCCCGTCTAGGTAATGTGCCAGAAACTGCTCTCCTTCAGCCAGTTGCTAACTGAACCGCAAAACTTCATCTCCTGGTTTTGAGCCATACTGTCGCAATTAAGGGCTACGATTTGGAGCTTACTGTCACACTCGGTCGCGTTCGCAACTCCGGACGGGAAAGACGAGACCGCTCTCCGGCTTCAAAATGTGCGGAAGCATGTGTTCGCCGCACCTCGCGCAAAAGAGCGCGGGGTTGTCTCGGTTTCCACGCTGACGACATCTCATACGCCCAAGCTTTAACCAGACGCCGCTGCGCCGAATGAATTGACCTGGCAAGACTAATCCTGGTATAACGAGGCACGCGAGACATTTCCTGTCTCGCCGCAAGATGAGGAGAGAGACCCGATCGGCGGTCGCGAGCGTTCGCATCGCCAGCGATTACAAGGGCAGCCATTCCGCGCGATCACTCGTTCGTGGAGGATCCGGTCAAGCCGAGCGAATTGTGAGGCGGCGTTCTGGTTTCCAAATCGTAACAGCGCTCGCGCTGTTGATCCTGGCGTGGCCTACGTCAGCGACGGCGGAGAAGCCGTCGTTCAGGCTAACAGTTACCGTTGTTTACGCGAATGGGCAGCCAGTGCCGGGCGCGGCCGTGACGGTGACGCACGATCGCATCGGCCCCGAGCTGCGTCCATACGATCACCGCCTGGAAACCGACACGAACGGAGTGGCTTCCACTGTGATCACGCCCGAGGGTGTGGGCGAAGGTGTCGTCTATTGGCCGAAGCTGAACATCGAGGCGAAGAAGGGTGCCCGCGTCGCCACCGACAGCGTCAAGGTGCCGGGGCAAAGACTAACGAGTGGTGTGAGGTATCCGGATGTCGCGCGCACCCTCACCATCCAAGGAGACGAAGAAACAGAACGCGCGAAGATTAACATCGCGGTGACGGTGAGTTCTGACACGAAGGCGATCGAAGGAGCGAACATTTCGATCAAAGGTCCGCAGGGCACTTACACCGGCAGGATCGGTGCCGATGGCAAGGTGAATATCGCGGTGCCGTTCATTCCGAAAGGCGAGTATTGGGTCGAAGCCACCCGGCGCGGCTACGAGACGAAGGGACGAATGTTTGTGCTCGATCGATCTCCCGCCAGCAGCACGATCGATTCGCCGATTACGCTGAAAGAAACTGCCACGCCCGACGGCGTTTTAGTCACCTTCAACGTGAAACGAGCGGGCGGTCCGGAGCCGGTGCGCGAAGCCCATATCACGCTAAGCGGCGTCACGGGAAATGCGCTGGATGATTATTCCAAGACGACCAACAGCGATGGCATCGCGAAAATGCGTGTTCCCGGATACGGCACGTTCAACGTCACGATAACGCAGGACACTTACGAGCCATTCAGCGGCCAGATACAACTCGGTTATGGCGAACGTGAGAAGAGTTTCGACTTCGCGCTGAAGGAGAAGAGATCGGAAGAGACGGTCACGATCACCGTTGTCGCGGGGGACATTAAAAACGGGCGCGGTGGTTATCAGCCAATCAGAGGTGCGTCCGTAACTGCGGGCAGCGCGAGTGGCACGACTGATCGCGACGGTAAGGTGACGCTCAACGTCAAGTCTGGAGTCGTGGAGAGCGACAAACGAGCAGGCTATGCGGAAGCAGTTGACGTGCAGGCTTCCGCCGACGGCTACAAGAGCGAGAGACGCTCGGTGCAGTTAGTGCGCAGCTCGCAAGATCCGGGCTCCGGCGCGGCCACTTTCGTGCTTCAGCCGGGCGAAGATGAAGCCGCGGCTGATACGCCGCTCAAAGTGGTTGTGCAGGTGCGCGACGCGCTCGGCAACGGCGTTGCGCGCGCAGACGTAAAGCTGGCGTCGCTTGGCAGCGGGTTCACGGATGGGGCCGGGAACAAAGATTTCGACAGCGGCAACCGTAAAGGCGCGGAGCTGGAAGCGTTGCGCCGCGGCCTCACGCTCAAAGTCACGCGCGCCGGCTTTAAGGACAATCAAAGCGACATCCCGCCATCGATGCTGAAGCCTTCGAAGGAGCCATGCAAATACGAGGTCCGACTCGATAACGACTGGACGGAGCTAACGAAGGCGATCGCCTCTCTCGAAGAAGATATCGAATTCTGGAAGAACGAAGCCGCGGGCGTGGCTAGCAAGGCGAAATCCGTGGACGCGCTCTCCGCAAAGTGTGCGGCGGCGCGTGGCCGGGCGGAGGCGTTGTTAGCCGAACTGAAGGCCGCCCGAAAGGCTTTCGACGCCAAGGTATCAGAAAGCGGATGCAAGGAGGCGGCGGCGGCGGCCAAGAGTATTCAGACTTGGCAAACGGAAGCGATTGCGAAGGAAAAGGCGCTTCGATCGGCGTTAGACGAAGCGATCAATCTGGCTGCTACGTGTAAGTCAAAGGCGGATGCCGACAGCATCATAGCCAAGCATAGGAGTGCTATTAGATTAGCTGCCGACATTGGAAAACTGGAAAAGCAGGCGCAGGCCTCCAATCAGAAGCTGACGAGTTTGGTGCAGAACAACACAGGCTCCGTTTCACTTCCGGCCCAGCTACAGCAAACCGTCGACAAGATTGAAAGCGAAGTCAGTGCGGTCGGAAAAGATGCCGTGGTGGCGGACAATGATTTCGACCAAGCGCTAAGATCCAGTAAAGCACTTCCGGGCCGCCGGGCCGGCTTCCTGCAGACGCTCGATCGACTGCGCGCTGATCATTACGTTTGGGTATACCAGACCATCCTGCCGGCGGATATTCGGAAGCGTCTGGACGGTTTGGAAGCTGTCCTTCGCAGCGGCGGCAACGATATGAGTCTGAGCTATGTTCCTTCGATCGATCGCTCACGGCTGGATGTGATCAAGGAATCCGTCAGTCGCTTGCAAGAGTATAAGAATGAAGCCGCCGCGATCGTGGCCGGTTTTAAAGGCGTCTCATGCAATGTGCAGCCGCTCGACGGCGTGGTGCAAGAAATCGGCTCGATGGTTGTTGGTGCGTCAATCGAACTCGGTGCGGCTGGCGACCTGCCCGAGAGGGCGGTAGCGTGTCAGACAGCGGCCGCAGCGGTGTCGCCTTCACGAACTCCGAGCGACGATGTGACTGTGCCCGATGTCTCCGTCTTCACCGGCCTCGTGGAGATGAAAGCTGCGGCAACGCATGCCGGGCTCGTCCCCGGGCTGGTCGCGACCAAGGCCACTCCCCCGTCTGGAAGCACACGCCTGTTCGCCGGTCAGGACCCGCCGGCCAATACAAAAGTGAAGAAGGGATCGTCGCTCAAGATCCTGGTCTATCAGCAGGTGGCGCAGCCGTCGCCGAGTCCCTCGCCGTCGCCTTCTGCGATCGCCAAGACGAGCCCCTCGCCCTCCGAGGACGAAGTGCGCGTCCCCGATCTTTCCATCTTCGACGGCATCGTGGAGATGAAAGCGGCGGCAGCGCAGGTCGGCCTGGTCCCAGCACTGGCGGCGACGAAAGCGACGCCACCTCCCGGTGCGACAAGGCTCTTCGCCGGACAGGATCCGCCAGCAGGCTCGAAGGCGAAACGCGGCGCCCCCTTGAAGATCCTGATCTACCAGAAATCCGTCACGGCGGCAACGCCGAGCCCATCGCCGTCGGCGACAGCCAGCGCAGTTGCTGCGGGCAACATGCCGAACCTGATCGGTCTCACGCTGGAGCAGGCGACGACTCGGTTGAGCGGCAATATGACGATTGTCAGCGACTCAATCGGCGATAAGCCACCCGTGCCCGAGAAAGCTCTCACAATTTTCGCGCAAATCCCCGCAGCGAACACGAAGATTGCGCCGGACCAGAAGATTGGCGTCACCGTGAAACGGTATGGATCGGCGCAAACCTCGTCTCCACCGAGCGAGCAGGCGAGCGGAAACTTCGAAGGAAGCTGGGGAGGTACTTTTCTGCTCTCGACCAAACCGGAGCAGCTCGTCATCAAGATTACGCGAGGCCCTGGGGGATACGTTGTAGCTCCTGGGCAATACGAACCGCAACCCGCCCATCTGGAGAATGGAAGCCTCGTTTTCTCGTACAAGAGAACGATCTTTCGCATCACTTATACCTGCTCACTGCAAGGCGCCGACGAACTCAAGCCGCGGGCGCAAATCACCGAGCAGAGTGGTGCCGTCACCGAAATCAATGAAATGGGCTCGTGGCATCGAGTGAAGTGATAAACAGAGGCGAGAGAGTCTATGACTGTGTGCGACTCCACATCACTCTCGCCTGCGACGAAGTAGCGCAAGATCATCGGATGCGGACGATTGGACACGAACTTTTTCGGCAAGCAGATCCGGCCATGGGATCGGGGATTGCCTTCTGCGCTTTTGATTTCGCATACCCTTTGAAGCCGCTTCGGCACTTACTATTGTTGATTTTCGCGTTGGCTCTCGCTGGCCGCCTGGCGACAGCCGAAGAGACGGGCGGCATCGTCCGCAGTGTCACTGGCGAAACGGTGACGGTTGAGACTGCAGGTCCGACGCCGCAGGTGGGAGACGCTGTGGAGTTCTTCTTTCAAGTTCCGGACGTGAACGACCCGATTTCCGTGGCGACCGGCAGGGTGACTGCGGTCGAAAGCGCTGGTTCGGTGAAGGTCAAAATCGAGAACGCCACCGGCGAAGTGGCAAAAGATCATCTTGCCCGGTTTAAAGGCGGCGGCCCCACGGCGGCGCGACCAGCGGATTCGCCTTCACTGCCGGCGGTGACACAATCGCCGGCTGGGAAGCCGAGCGGCGGGGCTGACGAAGCTGCACTGCCTTACCTGAACAAAGGCGTGGCACAGTTCTCCACCGGCGACATGAACGGCGCAATCGAGTCGTTTACCCGGGCCATCGAGCTGTCGCGGGCAAACCCGGTCTTCTATTACAACCGCGCAAATGCCTACTACTACAAACCGGACTTTAACGCGGCACTGACTGACGTAAGCAAAGCGCTTGAACTAAAGATCACGCAAAGGGCCGAAGCGTTCACCTTGCGCGCCGCAATCCGCGCTCGCCTCGGTGATTACGACGAAGCGATTGCAGATTGCAACGCGGCGCTGGAGATCAACCCAAAGTACGCGCTCGCCTACAACAATCGCGCTAACGATAAACTGCAAAAGCGCGACTACGAGGGTGCACTCACGGATGCGAACAAGGCGCTTTCCCTCGACCCGAACCTGGCGCTGGGCTATTACACGCGCGGACTCATCCACGCTAGCATCGCCCGCTTTTCCGAGGCGGTGAGTGATTGGACGAAAGCAGTCCAGTTGCAACCCAACTTCGGTGCGGAGCTGAACCCGAAGATCGCGCAGTTGAAAGCTGCGGGTCTTGCAAAGAAGCAGCCGGCGAAAAACTCTGCTCGGCGCGGGGCCAACGCGGGATGGACTGATTTAACGAATGCACCACGGAAGCTCGTCGGCAGCTGGAAGGGCGGGCGGCACGTGACGCAATATCTCGCTGATGGCTCCTTCTACACTGATCCGCACCTGGTGCCGAACCCGCCGCGCGGCCAGTGGCGCATCGAAGGCGACCGCCTAATCGAGTTTTTCCCGCTCGCGAACGAAACCGTGACGCACAGAATTCTCTCCATCACAGATAGCGAGCTCGTGATCCAAAACGCGAAAGGCCAAACCTTCCGCCTGAAACGCGGCACGGAGTGAACTACCCTCTCGCAATTGCCATTCTCTTTGTCGCGCTCGGGCCTGGACTTGCCTCGAACGCCCGAACAATCCACACACCGAAGCCCGGCTCCTCTAAGCGCCAGGCCATCTTCGATGCAGCACGCGCTTACGTGCTGAGTAAATATGCGACCGGCACACTGCCCCAGCCCATCGTGTTCAAAATCAATCATCTGGCGGTCGCTGGCGTTTACGCCAACATGGAAGCGATTCCGCTCTTCAAGGACGGAAGCTACGTCGATCCGAATTACCTGCCGGATATTGCTTTTAATTTCTGTGTCAAGAACACTGGCTCGAGCTGGCACGTGATCGCCGATCTGAGTCGAAGCGATGTGCCGACGGCGGCAGAAGCGGCAGAACTGAAACGAATGCTGCCGAGCGATTTTCCGCGGGCGCTGCTCTCATCGACATGGCGCGACCTGCTTCGGGGGTGACAAACATAGTTGGGGAGCGGTATATCTTCTGCTCCTTCTGTAACTTCGATGGAAGCGGCTACCCCCGACATTGTCTTCCAGTGTCAGCGTTGCCGAGGTTCTCTCATTGTCGATGCCGCCGCCGCTGGGATGACTTTGAATTGTCAGCATTGCGGAGAACCGACCGTGATTCCGCAGGTAAGTTCACGTGCGAGCGCGGCGGGAGCGCTCATCGATGTGCAACGTCAGTTGAAGGAGAACGAATCGCAGCGCACGGAGGTGACCAGCTATATTAATCAGCTTTCTATTCAAATACATCGCTGGAAGCTGCGGCTCCAAACATTGAACGAACGCAAACTTGAGTTGGAAGCGCAGCTCGTGGCCTTGGAGCGGCATCCTTAATTCCACTCGCCAATTCTCTACCCCGCCGGTACTTTGCGCCGTGCGTCAGTATCACGAGCTGCTACGCCTCGTTCTCGAGCATGGAAGCGAGCGCGAAGACCGCACCGGCACGGGCACGCTTTCCGTCTTCGGCGCACAGGCCCGGTTCGATTTGCGGGAACGTTTTCCTCTACTCACAACGAAGAAGCTCCATCTCAAATCGATCATCCACGAACTGCTGTGGTTTGTGCGCGGCGACACCAACATTCGTTACCTGAACGAACACGGCGTCACTATCTGGGATGAGTGGGCTAACGAGAACGGAGACCTCGGCCGCGTCTACGGCGCTCAGTGGCGCGATTGGCGCGGGAGCGATGGCAAGGCCGTCGATCAAATCTCTCAGGTCATTGCACAGATCAGGAACAATCCATCCTCGCGCCGACTCATTGTCAGTGCCTGGAATCCGGCCGAGATCGCCGGGATGGCGTTACCTCCGTGCCATGTGCTGTTTCAATTCTACGCCAACGGGGGCGAGCTTAGCTGCCAGCTTTACCAGCGCAGCGCCGATCTCTTTCTCGGTGTTCCATTTAACATCGCCAGCTACTCGCTCCTCACGATGATGATCGCGCAAGTATGCGACCTGCGGGCGGCGGAGTTCATTCACACCTTTGGCGACCTGCATCTTTATCTCAACCATATCGAGCAGGCGCGGGAACAACTCTCCCGCGAGTGTCGCCCGCTTCCCCGGATGCAGCTGAATCCCGCCGTGCGTGACATCGAAGACTTCCGGTTTGAAGATTTTTCGCTCCTCGATTACGACCCGCATCCGGCAATCAAAGCTCCGATTGCGGTGTAGCTGTTGCGCTCTCTTGCGGGTGGCGGTGTTGAATTCCCGGACTAAGAAATACTCCAAGGCAAAATATGCGCAGGGCACGATGGGCAGCAGTGGTGATTCTTCTTTTTTGCGGCGCACGCAGCTTCGCGCAGTCAGGTGTTCGGGTTGAAATTGATCTCGAAGAGCAGCGCGCCTATTTGCTTCAAGGCCGGCGCATTCTCCTAACGAGCCCCGTTTCGAGCGGACGCTACGGACACCTCACCGAAACCGGCTCCTTCAAGGTCATGGAGAAGGAGCGCAACCACTTCTCTTCACTCTACGGAAAGATCGTCGATCGCAACGGCAACACCATCGTGGCCGATGCCGATGCCGACATGAAAGTGCCGCGCGGCGGGAAGTTCATCCCCGCGCCCATGCGTTACTTCATGCGTTTCCACGGTGCGGATGGAATGCATGCCGGCTATTTGCCCGGGTATCCCGCTTCGCACGGCTGCGTGCGGTTGCCGGAGCAAAACGCCATCTTCTTTTTTGATGCCGTGCAAATCGGCACACCGGTGCACGTTTTTGGACGCACTCCGCGCACACGCGATTTCTTCCGCTTCGGTCCGCAGCCGCTTCGCTGGCCACCGATCATCGGCCCGCAGCAGCGCGGCCCGCGATATTACGATCCCGACTATCGATGGTGAGCGGGCAGAGACCGTAAACCACGCAGCGGCTTAGCGAGGCGCGGCGGAAATCGATCAGTGCGTGGCGCTGGCCGTTTTCGGCCCGTGCTCTAAATGCACCAAATCGTTAAGAACGTTGATCGTCTCTTCGCGCTCGGGATCGATGGCCGGCTCCTTGGTGTCATCGTCGAGGCTGGAGAGCGGATCGTTCTCACTGTCGGCGTCGCCGGCCGCTTCGGGCGCGACTTTGGCTGAGCCGTTCTTCTTCGCCTCAGCCAGCTTGCCTGGGTACATGATGAGCTGGAGGTTCGGCTTGTCCACGGTGTCGAGAGTGAGGCGATAGACACGCGGCTCTTCCGTGTTGCGCGCAAGGCGTTCCTTCGAGCGCAGCTCCTTGCGCGCCTTGTCATCCATAATTTCCTTCTTGCGCACATCTTCGTTGAGCGAGATGCGGTTCTCATCAATGCGATGGCGCAGCCGCTCCATGTCTTCCATAACGTAATGGAACTCGGGATCGTTCTGCACCCGCTCGGCCGAGCGGCGCTTCAATTCATCAATGTAAAACGAAACCGGCTCGCTCCATTTCGTGTATTTGGCCTTGGGCACTTCGTCATACGGCAGACAATTCTTCAGCGCGCCTTCGCCGAACTCTGGCAGGTCGGTGAGCGACGGAAGCACGATGTCGGAGGCGACGCCGTGGAGCTGAGTCGAGCCGCCGGCTACGCGATAGAACTTCTGGATGGTCAATTTCAACGCGCCATCTTCCTGTGAGCGGCTGCCGAGAAGCGAAGTGAAACGCCCGATTTCAAGGATCGTCTGCACCGTTCCTTTGCCGAACGTGCTCTGGTCGCCGAGGATGACGGCGCGTCCGTAGTCCTGGAGGGCGGCCGCGAAGATCTCGCTGGCGGAGGCGCTCTGCCGGCTGGTCAACACCACCATCGGCCCGGAGTAGGCGATCCCGTTATCCGGATCGCTCGAGACGACGATGTTTCCGTTAGAGCCTTTCGTCTGCACGATCGGTCCCGATTTGAGAAACAGACCGGTCAACGAAATGACCTCCTCGAGCGAGCCGCCGCCGTTGCGCCGCAGATCCACCACGAGCCCGGCAATGTTTTCCTTCTTCAGTCGCTTCAAAAGCGCGAGCACATCCTTGGTCGTGCTCTTGGAGTGATGATCCATGTCCGCGTAAAACGACGGCAGCGTGATCCAGCCGAGCTTCACGGTTTTGCCGTCATTGTCCTTCTTGAGGATAATGTCCGCCCGTGCTTCCTGGTCTTTGAGTTTGATCTGATCGCGCACCAGCTGCACATCCTTGCGCTTGGACGGATCGGCCGCGTCGGCGGGAATGACCAGCAGGCGCACCGTGGAGCCTTTCTTCCCGCGGATCATTTCGACCACCTTGTCGAGGCGCATGTCGCGCACATCGACGAGCTCGGCGCCCTGCTGAGCGACGGCCGTGATGCGGTCGCCTATTTTTAATCTGCCATCGACCTGCGCCGGCCCGCCCGGCACCAGGCTCTCGATCTTGGCGTAGCCATCCTCACTTCGCAGCATCGCGCCGATGCCCACGAGGGAGAGGCTCATGTTGATGCTGAAATTCTTCAGGTCATCTTTGCTCAGGTATTCAGAGTGCGGGTCGTAGGACTGGGCGACGGCGTCGAGGAAATACTTGGCCTGCTCATCCCGGTCCTCTTCATGCACATTGCGCGCGAGGCGATCGTACCGGCGCGAGACCAGCTGCGGCCCCGGCTCGATGGGATGTTCGCTCAGGCTTTCCTGTAAAAGCTCGCTTGTGATGCGTCCTTTCCAAAGCTCATCGGCCTCAGCCATGTTCTTCGGCCAGGGCGCTTTTTGCCGGCTCAAATCGATGGTGGCGTTCGTTTTGAAATCGGGCGGCTGTTTCAGCAGCTCCTTGATCTTGCCCACGCGCTCGTCCACCCGCTTCTGATAAAGATCGTAAATCTCGTAAGCCGGCTTGAGATCACCGAGAAGAATGTCGTCATCGAGCGTTGTGCCATATTTTGCATTCATGGCATCGACATCTTCCTGGGTGAAGAAAAGATGGCTAAAATCGAGAATCTCGATGTAGGTGCGGAGGATTTTGCGCGAGAGCTCGTCGTTGAGTTGCTTGTGCGTGTAATGGCCTTCCTCGAGCAGCCGGCCCACTGAGACGCAGATGTTATCGAGGTCAGGCTTCGCCAAAACCGGTGGCGCAGCGAAGGTGACCAGGGAGAGGGCCGCGGCCGCGGCGCTGAGGCGAAGTTTCATTTCGTGAAAAAGGGGTTTTGCATAGTCGCAGATTGGTCTCCTGAAAGCAACAACGGCGGCTTGAAATCGCGGCAGCAGTAGCGATGTAAGACAACCGGAGCGGCAGAAAATTCAAAATAGCCGGCCTGACAATGTCGCCGCCCGGCCGTGCCATGGAATACGAGAGTTTTTGCGGTGGAATCTTTGAGACGAATTGCTATCTCTTTCACGCGCCGCAGGGCGCACTCCTCTTCGACGCGCCTGATGGAAGCTGCGAATGGCTGGCGCGCCGCGGCATCGAGCCCAGACTGCTCCTGCTGACCCACGGCCACTTCGATCACGTGCCCGATGTGGGCAAGATCAAGCGAAAATTCGGCTGCCGCATCGGTTGCCATCCCGCCACCGCGCCGATGATCTCCGATCCCAACTTCTTCCGCGATTTCGGTTTCGCGCTCGAGATCGAGCCGGCGCAGCCCGACTTCTTCATTGAGGAAACGCCGGAGCGCGAGTTTCTCGGCGCGAGGTGGGAGGTGCTCGAAGTCCCTGGTCATTGCCCTGGCAGTCTCTGTTTTCTCTCGCGCCCGGACAACGTCTTGGTCGGAGGCGATGTGCTTTTCGCCGGCGGCGTGGGGCGCTGGGACTTGCCCGGCGGCGATGGCGAGTTGCTCTTTCGCGGCATCCGGGAGAAGATTTTTCCGCTGGGCGACTCGATCACGGTTTTGCCCGGGCATGGTCCGGCGAGCACAATCGGCCGCGAACGCGCGACCAATCCGTTCGTGCGCTAAACCTCACGCTTTCGCCGCCAGCGCAAGGAAACAGAAGATGACCACGTCCTGGACCCAGTGAATACCCACAGCCCAGCCGGCGCCGCGCGTTTCCACCATACTTTTGGCCCAGATCCAGCCGGCGACTCCCGCCATCACCACACCGATCGGGCCGGATGGCTGACCGAAATAGTGAGCTGACCCGAAGAATACGGATGTCAACAAGAGCGACTCGCGGAGCGGCAGTACTCCGCGCAAGTGGGCCAGCGGCACGCACCGAAACTGGAACTCCTCGTTCGCCGCATTCACTGCCGCGGTCGCGAAAGCCCACGGCAGAACTCGCCACAGTCGCGACAGCTCGCCCAGCTCCGGGCGCAAAGTGATGAAGAGAAAAAGCGGCAGCGCAATTCCGAAGACACAAAGCAATTGCGGGCCGAGCCGAGTCCATGGAATCGGCCGGTTAATCCAAAGTATCGGTTCTGGCAGCGCCGGCGCATCGAGCGTGCCCACGCGCAGGAAGAGATCGCGCCGGGTGAACTTTCGCCCGATGAATGTGGCCAGCATCAGGAGTGCGCCCGCGCAGTTGAGCAGCCGGCTGATGAATTGCTGTCCGGCCCAGCTGGAATGGGCCGAGAGGTTTTCTATCGGCTTCCACTCGGCCAGCAGGGGCGCGATGGCAAACCAGGCCAGGCGCAGGATTGCGATGGTTAAAATGAAGCCGACGAGAGGTCGCAGCCGCTCCGAGCTGTGAATCAAGAGCGCGGTGATGACGAGGACAAGCGTTTGCGTCAGTGGCACGGAAAGCGGCGAGCCGTGCCCGCTTAAGCGGCTGATGATAATGGGCAGGGCGCTGCCCGCGAGCATGGCGCTCCAAGCCACCATGCGCCGGAGCGGGTCCGCGCGCTCAACCGCGTAAGCCGGCGCAAAATCGTGAGTGAACCTGGTGGAGGAAGCGAGTGGCGGGCTAGCCTGAACGGAGGACATCCCCCTTCAAGGAAGCAAGCGCCGCACCGAGCGGCCCGAGCCCGGCTATTTCCGCGGCGATTTCGCGCAGCGACCGTAGCGCCCCCGGCACGTGAGCGAGAAAATGCCGGTTACCTTTGGCCAGGCCAAGAAAACCGTAAGCGCCAAGCGCTTGCATGAGCCGCTGCATTGCGCACAGCCGCAGGATCTCGAGGAAGCCCGGCCTCTTCAGCCCGCGCTGATCCAGATAATAAGTGCAAATTTCGTCGCGCTCGTTCGCGCCAAGACAAACGTACGGGTCAAAAAGGAGCGAGGCGACATCGTATTGCGGGAGGCCGGGCCGCATTCCCTGGAAATCGATGAGATAGGCCTGGCCGTTCCGCATGATTATGTTTTGCGATTGGAAATCGCGATGCACCAACCCTCGCGGCAAAGCGCCCAAACGCTCCGCGATTTCATTCAATTCGGGTAAGGATGCGAGCTGCGCCCGTTTCGTTTGTTCGACCTCAAAAACTCGGCCAAGGCAGTTCTCGATAAAATAATTCTGTTCCCAGCGATAAAGTGCGGCGTTGAATTCCGGTGGCATTTCGCCCCGCAACTTCGCCCACGCCGGTGGTGGCAAGGAGTGCAGCTTCGCGATTTCATCAATGGCCGAGCGATAAAATGCCGCCCGCACCAGCCAAGGCTCACCCCGAAAGCTGAAGAGATCCGTTTCACCGAGGTCCTCGATCCAGATCAGCCCCTCATCGGCATCGTGAAAATAAATGGCCGGCGCATGGATTTCGTGCGCGGCCAGAAACTGCGCGACACGCACGTAATGGCGGTTCTCCTCATGCGTGAGGTTGTATTTTACCAAAATGAGCGACTGCTCCTCGGGACAGCGCACCCGGTAAAAGCGCCGCTCGGAACCGCCTTTCTCGATCGGCTCAATCTCGATCCGGCCCGCACTGAAAGCCGGCACGCGAAGGCGGGTCTGGCGCAGGAGCGTGTCCGTTCTCACACGATGGCGTTGGCCAGTGTTCCCTCGGCCACTTTGCCGGCGCGAACAACACAATTTCGCACCTCACTTCCGGGAGCAACTTGCGCACCTCGCCAGAGAATAGTGTCGATCAAACGCGCCCCCGCGCCCACACGGCAGTCCGCGGCAATTGCCGAAAAACCGAGGACTGCCGCGCTCGCATCGACCTTGGCGTTTTTCACCACCGCGATCGGCCACTCTTCGCGCAGGTGAAGCGGTTTCCAGTTTTCCTGCGCGATGAGGCGATGCACCTCCAGATACTCAGCCACTGAGCCGATGTTGAACCATTTGCCGTCGTTCGTGATCACGCCGCCGATTCGGCCACCGTCGCGAATCCATTCAGCGAGCACCGGAATGAATGAAACCTTTCGCGCTGCTGGGAAGCGGGAAAAAGCTTTGCTATTCCAGATCGCGATATTGGCAAAATCGTAGTTGCCTCTGGCGCCCCCTTTGCCCGCAAATCCCAGGACGCGCCCATCGCGAAACATGATCTCAGCGCCCAATCCAGTTTCGCGCAAGGCCAGGGTGACGTCGTTGCCGGCCTGGAAATGCTGGTCAATCAGCGGCCGCAAATCGAGATCGGTCAGGATATCGCCGCTGTAAGTGAGAAACGCTTTGCCATCCAGCAACCGCTCGGCGTTTTTGATGCCGCCACCGGTCTCAAGCAGCTCCGGCTCATGGATCAACTTCACCGCGGCCTCGCGATAATTGCCGGTGGCGAATGTTCGCTCAAAGAGATGCGGCAGCCGGTGGGTGTTGATGACGAAGCGCTGGACGCCGGCGGCGATGAGATGATCGAGCGCGAAGGTGATCAACGTCTTGTTAAAAACAGGGACGAGGGGTTTCGGCAGCTCATCGGTAAGCGGCCGCAAACGGGTGCCGAGGCCGGCAGCGAGGATGAATGCCTGAGTGACCATTTAACTACGGAATGCCAGCATGAACGCGATTACGAGCAGGAGCACGACTCCCTTGTCATGTCGAGCGAAAGCCTGCCTGAGCCAAGCCGAATGGGTCGAGACATCGCCCTTCTCTCGTCCTGAGCGCAGCGAAGAATTTCTAACTGATAATGGCGAGGTGTTTCGCTTCGCTCAATATGACACGGTTGCGATTGTGCCGGCTCACTGATGAAGCCAGCTTGTGCTTCCAGGCGCGGCGGCTAACAATTTAGCGCATGGCTGAGGAAACGCTCTGGCGCGGCACTTCATCGCAATGGAAAAACGCGCCGGCGTTCGCCCTTTGTTTGTTCATCGTCATTGCGGTCCTGGTTATCAGTTTCATCGCCTGGCACTCAGGCGCGGCCCCGCTACAAACCGCCGCGCCGCTCATCCCGCTCCTCATTATCTTTCCGCTCGCGCTGGCGTTGGTTCGTTATCTTCGGACCAGGTCCAAAGTTTACCAGCTCACCAGCGAACGGCTGAAAATCACCGAAGGCGTGTTCAGTAAAGTGACTGACACACTCGAGCTCTATCGGGTGAAAGATATCGAGACGCGCCAGCCGTTTTCCTCGCGATTGTGCGGTTTGGAAGACGTGCAGCTCAATACCTCAGATACTTCGACGCCATTCGTTATTATTGATGCGGTGCCGGAAAAGCTCTCCCTTGGCGATAAGATTCGCAACGCCGTTGAAGCTGTGCGCACGCAGAAACGCGTGCGCGAGATCGACATTGAATAATAAGCCATCATCCTGAGCGAAGCGAGAGATCCCGCCATCAGGGATAGATTCGCGGTTCCAGAAAATCCTCGCCGGGCCTTTCGCGGCCGTGCGGTGAATCATTTCAGCGGAGTGGAAATCCACGGCGCCCGCGATTACCTGTTGCAGCGATGCCAGACGCCGCCGCCACCCAGACAATCACTTCGGCCAGCGAGCAGCGGAAGAGCGTGCCGGTTGTCACGGTGGAAAGTTTCTTCAATGCTCATGCTGAAAAGCTGGGCCTGCGCCTGGATGGCCCGGGCGTCGGCTTTCATCGCAAAATTCGCGAGCCGACCATTAATCGCCCCGGCCTGGCCCTGAGTGGTTTCTTCAGCTACTTCGCCGAAAAACGGGTCCAGGTCCTGGGCGCGGCTGAAAACACTTACCTCAAAAGTCTCTCGTCAGCTCTGCGGGTGAAACGCTTTCGCGCCTTGTGCGAGCGGAAGATTCCCTGCGTGGTGATCTCACGCGGATCGCACCTCGACGAACGCATGATGGCTGTGGCGGAGGAGGAAAAGATCGCGGTCTTTCGCACTCCCATGATCACGATGAAATTTATCAACGCCGCCACCATCGCACTGGAGATGGATTTCTCTCCCACGGTGACGGAATTCGGCAGTATGGTGGACATTCTCGGCGTGGGGGTCCTGATCCGCGGTGAAAGCGGCATCGGCAAAAGCGAATGCGTGCTGCAATTGATCGAGCGCGGCTACAGCCTCGTCTCGGATGACGTGACGCGCGTCACTTCGCTCGAGGGCCGCGAGCTGATCGCGACCGCGCCACAGCTGACACGCTATCATATGGAAGTGCGCGGCATTGGCATCATCAATGTCGTCTCGGTCTTCGGGATCGGCGCGATTCGGGTGGAAAAACGGCTCGACCTCGTGGTGACGCTCAAGGACTGGAGCGAGATGGAGGAATTCGACCGCACAGGACTCGACCGCGAGCTTTACGAGTTACTCGATATCAAAGTGCCGCACGTCACCATTCCGGTGCGGCCGGGGCGCGACCTGGCGCGGCTTATCGAAGTCGCGGCCATGGACCAAAAGTTGAAATCGCTCGGAAGCAATGCGGCGTTGGAATTCAACACAAAGCTGCTCAACTTGATGCAACGGAAAGACGCGGATGGGATTGCTTAATCGTAAGACCGGCGCCGAAGCCAGGCCGCAGAAGGTCGAGAAGGAAATCACGATTGTGAACCGGCTCGGCATGCATGCGCGGCCAGCAGCGCTTTTCGTGAAAGTAGCGAGTCGTTTTCGCTGCGATATCTGGGTGAGGAAAGAAGGCGAAGAAGTCAACGGCAAGAGCATTATGGGTTTGATGATGCTGGCCGCAGGTCAGGGCTCGAAACTGCAAGTGCGCTGTGAGGGCCCCGATGCGGCGCGGGCGATGGAGGAAATCGAGCAACTGATCAACGCGCACTTCAACGAAGACTGATTGCTCCTCAGCGCGATCCTTTCCAAAGGCAAACACGGGTGGAAGCTGTCGAGATCGGAAGCGACCATGCCTCGCACTGCTCGCCCGGATGACAGAGTTCCTTTTCGTTGATATTCGCGCTAATTTCAGGGCGTGAATGCCCAAGAGACGGCAGCGGAAATTCGTTTTCAAGGCGTTGGCGTCTCCCCTGGCGTTGCTCGCGCCACCTTGCAGGTGATGCGAGACGAGCTCGAGGAAATCGAGCGCTACCGCATCGAGGAATCTGAGATCGGCGGCGAGATCGCGCGTTTTGAGAGCGCGCTCGTGCAGACGCGTATCCAGATTCTGGAGATGCAGCAGAAAATCGCGGAAGCGATCGGCACAAAAGACGCGGGGATATTTGATGCGCATCTCCTGGTGGTGGAGGACCGCACGCTTATCGACGAAGTCCTGCGCAAGCTAGAGACGGAGCGAGTGAATGTGGAAGCCATATTCCACGAAGTGGCGCAGCGCTACGCCGCCACTCTTGGCAAAATCGACGATCCGTACCTGCGCGAGCGCGCCCTGGACATCCAGGATGTGATGCGCCGCGTCATTCGCAATCTTCAGGGCAAAGCGCCTCGCACGATGCCTCTGCACGGTGAAGCGCATATTCTTGTTGCGCATAATCTCACGCCTTCGGATGCCGCCTCAATAGATCGCACTCGCGTGCTCGGCATCGCCACGGACCTCGGCAGCCGCACCTCGCACACCGCCATTATGGCGCGCTCCTTGAGCATTCCCGCCGCCGTCGGGTTGCACGATGTGACAGAAAAACTGGAGAGCGGCGAGATCGCATTGCTGGATGGCTACACTGGCCGGCTCATCGTCAATCCTTCGCCCGAAACGCTGGCCTATTACGGCGAAGTGGAAGTGAGGCAGTCGCAGGTGATGCGCAAGCTGGCCGAGCTGCGTGACGAATCCTCCACCACGCGCGATGGCGAGCACATCGTCCTTTCGGCCAACATCGAGCTTCCAGATGATATCGAGAGCGTCGCCGCCAATGGCGCTGAAGGCATCGGTCTGTATCGCACAGAATTCCTTTATCTCGATCGCGACTCACTTCCCGGCGAAGAGGAGCAATACGAGACCTACCGATGCGTGGCTGAAAGCGTGAAGCCGCACCCGCTCATTATCCGCACCTTCGATCTGGGCGGCGACAAAATCGCCGGCGGCATCGATGTCAGTGACGAGCTGAACCCGTTTCTCGGCTGGCGCGCGATTCGTTTTTGCCTGGAGCATACCGACATCTTTAAGCCGCAGCTGCGCGCGATTCTTCGGGCGAGCGCAGTGGGCAACGTGAAGCTCATGTTTCCGATGATTTCGGGGACGGCCGAGATGCGGCGGGCTCTTGCCGTGCTCGATGAATGTCGGAGCGAACTCAGCGCGGCCGGTGTTCCCTTTGCTCAAGACATGCAGGTGGGGGCGATGATCGAGATTCCCGCCGCCGCGATCTGCTCCGATGCTATCGCGCGCGAGGTCGATTTCTTCAGCATCGGCACAAACGATTTGATTCAATACGCCATCGCCGTCGATCGCGTGAACGAACGCATCGCGCATCTTTACGAACCGTCGCATCCGGCAGTACTGCGCCTGATCAACATGGTGGGCGAAGCCGCGCGTAAACACGATATTTGGTTCGGCGTCTGTGGCGAAATGGCGGCCGACATCGATCTTACCCCGCTCTTACTTGGCCTTGGTGTGGATGAGCTCAGCGTCAGCCCGGCTCTCGTTCCGCGGGTGAAGTCGGCGATTCGCGGTCTCTCCCGCGAAGAATGCCGCGCACTCGTGAAAGAAGTGCTCCCGCTGGATACGCCCTCGGAAATCCTGGAGCGCTCGAGGGATCTCGCGCGCCAGCGCTACGGCGCGTTACTGAGCTAGCTCGGCTTGCTGGGCCGAAGCGCACAAGCCACTCTCATCCTGAGCTGAGCAAAGCAAGCCGGAGAATCCCCGGCGCCTTGTATCTAAGCTTACAGAATCCCTCTATTGCCGCCCGAGAACGGCGGGCCGGCGGCAGGCCCCAGCCCTATTCCTCCGCCGCTTCGCCCTCCGGATCAATCTCCGGCTTGAGCCCTTCCTCTTCCATCTTGCGCAAGACGTCACTCATGTCTTCCACCTCGTCCCACACTTCCTGGCTCACATAAATCGGCGCCTTCTGCTGCGTCGCCATCGCAATGCAATCACTCGGCCGCGCATCCAGCTCGATAATTTTCTTCTGCTGCAGTTCGTTCTCCGCCGCGATGATCATCCGCGCGTAGTAGGTCGCGTTCTTCAGATCATTGATAATGACACGCTCCACGTGAGCGCCCACCGCTGTCATCAAGTGCCCCATCAGGTCGTGCGTCAATGGCCGCTCCTTTGACAACTCGCGCATGAACATGGTGATCGCGCTTCCCACCGTCTGGTCCACGTAAATAATGAACACCTTTTCCGCATTCCCTATGAACACGGCGCAACCGCCGCTCGTCGGCAGCACTGCGCGCACATGCACCTCGATGACCGTCTTGTTCACCAAACGACGGTACCGATGGGCGCGGGAAATACAAGTTGCCCCCCGCGCCCGCCCCGTTTTTTTCCAATCGTTCTTGCATCTTCAGCGCGATCAATAATTGTCCGTTACGCGGCCGCTCACGACATGACAAAAACCGATTGGGACCTGGAGGCGGCAAACGCAACCTACAACGTCGAAGGCTGGGGCAGCGGCTACTTTTCCATTAATCCCGAGGGCAACGTTGTTGCGCGGCCTCTTAAGGAAAACGGCGGCGCCATCGAGATTGTTGAGGTCGTCAATGAAGCGCGCGCGCGCGGCCTCGGTTTTCCCCTCGTCATTCGTTTTCAAGACTTGCTGCGGCACCGCGTCGAATCGGTAAACCGCGCCTTTGAGACGGCCATGCGAGAGTTCAATTACCGCAGCAGCTACCGCGGCGTTTTCCCCATCAAAGTCAATCAGTTGCGGGAAGTCATCGAGGAAATCGTGGATGCGGGCCTGCCATTCCACTTTGGGCTAGAGGCGGGGAGTAAGCCAGAGCTGGTCGCCGCCCTCGCCATGCATAAGGACCCGGAGAGCCTCATCATCTGCAACGGTTACAAGGACGCCGCTTTCGTGCGCATCGCGCTGCTTGGCCGAAAGCTGGGCAAACCAGTCATCATCGTTGTGGAGAAGCTGGAGGAACTGGAGCAGACCATTCGCGCGTCGAAAGAAGTCGGTGTCGAACCCATTGTCGGCATTCGCGTTCGGCTCAATAGCAAAGGCGCCGGTAAGTGGACCACGAGCGGCGGCGAGAACGCCAAGTTTGGACTCGATACAGTAGATCTCATCACCGCCAGCGAAATGTTGAAGAGCCAGGGACTGGCTCATTCTCTCAAGCTGGTCCACTTCCATGTCGGCTCGCAGGTGCCGGATATCTCGACCATCAAACGCGCGGTGCGCGAGGCCGCGCGCTACTATTCCAAGATCGCCAAATTAGGTCACCAACTTGGTTACCTCGACGTCGGCGGCGGCCTCGGCGTAGATTACGATGGCTCGCGTTCTACTTTTGATAGCTCCACTAACTACTCGCTTCAGGAATACGCCAACGACGTTGTCTGGAACATCATGGACGTGTGCGACTCGGAAGGCGTTGCTCATCCCGCCATCGTCAGCGAAGGCGGCCGCGCCATTGTCGCGCACCATTCCGTCCTGGTCATGGAAGCATTCAGCTCCATCGAGAAATCGGCGGGCAAGACCAGGATCGCAGCCACCGAAAAAGATCACAAACTCGTCCACGATATCCTCGAGGTGAAACAGCGCCTGAAACGCGGCAATCGCCTGGAAAGCCTTCACGACATTCAGCAGATAAAAGAGGAGGCTCAGCAAACGTTCGATCTTGGCTTACTCGACCTCGAGTCCAAGGCAAAGATAGACAGTCTCTACTGGCAGCTAGCCGCTCAGATAGTCGGGATGCACCGCGGTCTCCGCTTTGTGCCCGATGAAGTCAAGGAGCTAGAGACCACTCTGGGTGATCAATACATCTGTAACTTCTCCGTCTTTCAGTCGCTCCTCGATCACTGGGCGCTCGGTCAACTATTTCCCATTATGCCTATTCACCGGCTGACCGAAGCTCCGGAACGCAACGGCACTATCGTGGATATTACCTGCGACTCCGATGGCAAGGTTTCCAAGTTCATCGATCTTCTGGATGTGCGCGATACTCTTCCGCTGCACCGCATCAATCCCGGGGAGATGTATTACCTAGGCGTTTTCATGGTGGGCGCCTACCAGGACATTATGGGCGATCTCCATAACTTATTTGGCCGCGTCACCGAAGTGCACGTCTTTCTCGATCCAGATGAAGAGTCAGGCTGGTACATCGAGGAGGTCATCGAAGGCAGCACCATCGGCGAAGTCCTTGCCATGACGCAGTGGGACAAGGTGGAGCTCATGCGGCTGCTCAAATCCCAAGTCGACGCTTCGATTAAAAGCGATCGACTCAAACCGAATGACGCTATGAAGCTGCTCTCAGACTATGAGCGGCTGCTCCAGGAGTATACTTATCTCTCCCTCAATGGCGCCAAGCCCTCGCCGCATCCCGGCAATTGGCTGCCCTTAAGCTAGCTCCATTGATTTTTTCCCTTCTTTTGTCATCCGGAGCAAAGTTGCGGAATCGCGGAATATGAGCACGAGCACGCCTACCCCGGTCAAAGAGGCGCTACAAACGACCGCGCCAATTTCCGGCATTCTCGTGCAGGGCTGGGTGCGGACTCGGCGCGATTCTAAAGGCTTCTCTTTTATCGAGCTCAACGATGGTTCGTCTTTGCGCAGCCTTCAGATCATCGCCACAGACTCGCTGGCGAATTACTCCGAAGTGCAGCGCTTGATAACCGGCGCATCGATTCGCGTCCATGGCGACCTCGTCGCATCCCAGGGCAAAGGACAGACTTGGGAGATTATCGCCGACGACATCGAGATAGTCGGCGCATCTGACGAAGGCTATCCATTGCAGAAGAAGGGACACACGCCCGAGTTCCTGCGCGAGATCGCTCATCTTCGCCCGCGCTCGAATCTCTTTGGCGCGGTCTTTCGCGTGCGCAGCCGCCTTGCCTTCGCCATTCACCGGTTCTTCCAAGAACGCGGCTTTATCTATGTCAGTACCCCGATCATCACCGACAGCGATTGTGAGGGCGCGGGCGAGCTGTTTCGCGTCACGACAATTAATCAGGCTGATCCTCCACGGCGAAGCGACGGGAAAATCGACTACGCACGCGATTTCTTCGCACGCTCTACCTTCCTCACCGTCAGCGGCCAACTAGAAGCAGAGGCGTTCGCCTGCGCCTTCTCCAAGGTATATACCTTCGGCCCGACCTTCCGTGCTGAGAACTCAAACACTTCCCGCCACGCCAGCGAGTTCTGGATGATCGAGCCGGAAATGGCTTTTTGCGATTTGAACGGCAACATGGATTTGGCTGAGGAGATTGTGAAGTATTTGATCGCGACCGTGCGTGAAGAGTGTAATGAGGATCTTCAGCTCTTCGCCAAGTTCGTCGATAAACAATTACTTGCCCGGCTCGACTTTGTTCTTCAGCGTCCATTTCAACGGATCAGTTATTCCGAAGCCGTCGAGCTCCTGAGTAAAAGCGGAGCTAATTTCGAGTTTGAGGTCAAGTATGGACTTAATCTCCAATCCGAGCACGAACGCTGGCTCACGGAACAGCACTTCAGAGCGCCCGTGACCATTTTTAACTACCCGAAGGAGATCAAACCTTTTTACATGCGGTCAAATGATGATAACAAAACGGTAGCTGCCATGGACCTGCTCGTCCCGGGGATTGGTGAGATCGTAGGCGGCAGCCAGCGTGAAGAAAGGCTCAGCCAACTTGAAGCTAACATGCAACGATATGGGATGAACGCTGCGGACTACAAATGGTATCTCGATCTTCGCCGCTACGGAACAGTTCCGCACTCAGGCTTCGGTCTCGGTTTTGAACGCATGCTCATGTTCGTCACCGGCGTGGCTAACATCCGTGACGTCATTCCCTTCCCCCGCACACCGGGCAGCGCCGAGTTCTAAGCTGCTCACCTCAAGATGGCGACGGAGGAATTGGTCAATCGCGTGTGTGATCGCCTCATTCACGCCCTCTTGCGTCTGCTCAGTGGCCGCGAGCTGCCGCTTGCCAACCTCTAGCGAGTGATTTCCTCCGTTTACTAAATGCAAGAAATTCGGTGCTTTGATTTTTTCCCGCACCTCTTCGAACAGGTCGAGCGGACAGAGCGGATCGCGCGTGCCCTGAATGAAAAGGATTGGTGTCGTCAGCTCGCGCAACACTTTGTCGCGCAGTCTGGCGCGATCGCCTCCGCCGCAAAGTGGATATCCGAAGCAAATGATCCCTTCGACCTCTTCTTCCAGCGAAACGTGACAGCCGATGCGCCCGCCCATGCTTTTGCCCAGGAGAATTACCGGTTCGCCTGCTCGTCGGAATCGCGCCAGCGCTCGCCGGTGGGCTGCAATTAGCTCTGGCAATGGATCGGGCCGTCGCCGCCCCTCGACAGAATAGTCATAGTCAAAAAATTTGACCGGGCCGAGGTGGGCGAGGCGCGCTGCCCATTGTTGCATCCACGGATGCGATGAAGGAGCACCGGCCCCCGGGGCGAAAAGCAGCAGCGGTTTACTCATGACCGGCTAGCTTAGCCAGGCGATCGAGGAGAAGGACCTGAGCTGGGTTGATCTTTTCTCTTGCTATCGCGATGGGAAAAAACTCTGCCCGGTCTACTTCAGGAAACTCGCGCAACCTTCGCGAGCGCGGCGGCCACGGGATGGTGAAGGTATTCGAAACAAGCTGAAAGTTATCCGGCAGATCGCCTTCTACCGCCCAGGCGTGCACAAGTTTGCCGCCCTTCTGTTTGATAGAGCCAAGCTCGATGTAGTTGCCCGTGGAAGCGAGGCCGAGCTCTTCCTGAAATTCAATACGCGCCCGACTCAGCAAGTCTTCACCACCAGCCGCTTCTCCCTTTGGAATAGTCCACACGCCGGCATCTTTGCCTTGAAAGAAGGGGCCGCCGGGATGCACGAGCAGAACTTCGAGTTCTTTCTTTCGCCTTCGAAACATGAGCAGCCCCGCGCTCGTCTTCAACTACAAAGCCAAAAGATAGATACCAACAAGGGTGAGGAGAAAGTAAGGGACGAGCGCTGCCGCTCCGGCATAATCCTTGGCCATGCGCTGCCCGAAGAAGAGCGCCAGGATGGAAATCGCTGCGGCGATGGCGCCGTAGAAGCTTAGAGATGAATTACCTCGCAGCAAAAGAAGAATGCATCCGACCGCGCTCAAAATGCCTGCCGCCATCTCGAGAATGGTGATTGACGTGAGAAGCAGGGGGACGGCGCCGCGCAACGGACTCTTGGCGAAATGCCCCGTGAGCCACTGAAGATTGCCACGGCGATCTGCTATTTTGTCGATGGCAGATTGCAGAAAGAGAATGGCGAGAAAGGCGGAGTCCAGTAGCTGGAGAAGAACAGTCGCTGGCGGCCCGTAGCGCAATGCGCTCATGCGTGAGCAGCTACTTGCGTTTCGTTTCTTCCTTCTTGCGTCCCTCTCCTGGCCGGTAATCTTCTTCCGCGGCCGCGAAAGCTTTTTCCAGCCCAACCATGTCTTCGCCCGGGCGCAGCGTATCGAACGCTTCTGATTCCTTGCGCAGCTCTTCTTCGGAGTAGTTGGCCGCTTTGATGGAAAGACCTATGCGGCGCTCCACCTTGTCCACCTTGATCACACGAGCTTCTACTTCCTGGCCGACCTTGAGCACGTCCTTGACCTTGGCCACATGATCTTCGCTTAACTGCGAAATGTGCACCAGGCCATCAATGTCGTCCTGCAGCTGAACGAAAGCGCCAAAGCTGGCCAGCTTTGTCACCTTGCCTGTGACCAGATCGCCAATCTTATACTTCTGGTCGATGTTCTTCCAGGGATCTTCGCTCAGTTGTTTAATGCCGAGACTGATCCGCTGATTGACCTTGTCGATGTCAATGACTACGGCTTCCACTTCGTCGTTCTTCTTGAATACTTCACTCGGGTGATTGATCTTGCGCGTCCAGCTCAAGTCGGAGACGTGAATCATACCATCGATGCCATCCGCCAGTTCCACGAAAGCGCCATAGGCCGTCATATTGCGAATATGGCCTTTGACATGACTGCCGATCTCGAATTTCTTCTCGACTTCGTCCCAGGGATTTGGCTCGAGTTGACGCAGGCCTAATGAGATCTTTTGCTCCTCCTTGTTTACTCCGAGGACGACTGCCTCGACTTCCTGACCGACGGTCAGTATGTCAGCGGGACGCATAATGCGTTTTGTCCACGATAGCTCGGAGACATGGATGAGACCTTCCACTCCTTCTTCCAGCTCAACGAAGGCGCCGTAAGGAACGAGGTTGGTAATTTTCCCCTTCACCCGTTGACCGGCGGGGAAACGCTCCTCGATCTGGTCCCACGGATTCTTTTGCGTTTGCTTCAAGCCCAGCGAGACGCGCTCCTTCTCCTTGTTAATATCAAGCACAACGACTTCGAGTTGTTGACCTACCTTGACCAGCTCACTCGGGTGACCCAGCCGGCCCCAGGTCATATCGGTGATGTGAAGCAGGCCATCCATTCCATCGAGGTCGATGAAAGCGCCGAAGTCAGTGAGGTTCTTGACGGTGCCGGTGACGCGATCGCCCACCTTGACGCTCTCCAGGAACTTCTGCCTTTTCTC
>JBKPQR010000034.1:0-8534 GCA_046734175.1 Verrucomicrobiota bacterium
CTTGGCGAGGTTTGTCAGGATGTCGTCCTGTATGCCGTCGGCGAAGAAAGCGTTCTCTTTGTCGTCGCTCAGGTTCTCGAACGGCAGCACGGCGATCGATTTATCGACCTTGTGCGCGATCGCCCGCGGCAGCACGAAAAACCCCGCCACAGCCGACACCATGATGCCGGCGGCGAGGAGAATGAAAAGATTTCGCCGCCCCCGAAGGCGCGAAGGAAAACTCTTCGTCGCTTGCGTCAGCTCGATGCCGCGTGGAGTGACGTCGTAGGCCCAGGCCAGAATGAGCGCGATGGGAAAACCGAGGAGCAGCAGCACGATGACAAGCCGCAGCGACCAGATCGGCAAATCCCACACCGGGAAAACAGCCGACGCGATCTGGATGATGCCACCGGCTGCGATGATGTAGGCCACCGCGACGCGATAAACCTTGCGCCGCGTCAATTCCTCAAAAAAGCCGCTCATTCCGCGTTGCTCTACAATATCCACGATATTGGTCTGACAAAAGTTCCGGCCCGAAGTTCAGACACTTGCGCCCCTTCCGCCGCATAAGAGGAGCTTGAAAAGTGTTTCCCTTGCTGAGAGAAGGAGCCCGCATGAGGCGTTGGTGTTCTCTCGCATTGGCCTTTCTCACGGGCATGAGCGGAGCAATGCGCGCCGGAGAAGAAACCGCGGCTGAGCCACGATTTACTCAAGGTACGCATGAGCTCGAAGCGCTTGGCGGTTACTTCAAATCTCTCAACTCTGCCTGGTTCAGACGTCCTTCATTCCAGACCGCTCTCGTTGCGGTGCGTTATGGCTGGATGCTGACCAACCAGCGCTCGGGCATTTTTCCCGGTAACGAAGAATTGCTCCTCGAAGGATCTGTCGGACCGATCTTGGAAGGCCCAGGCCGCGTCATGGGCGGCGGCGCGCTCCTTCTTCGGCACAATTTCGCCTGCGGCCGCGAACCGATTGTCGTTCCCTATTTTCAGATCGGTGCGGGACTCATCGCTTCAGACGCTTCCACTGATCATCATCAATTTGCCATCGGCCTGCCCGTCGAATTCAACTTGCAGGCTGCCATCGGCGCGCGCTGGCGAGTGAGTCCGAGCTGGTCAATCACAACCGAGGTTGATTACCGGCATATCTCCAATGCCGGTCTCTCCTCGCGCAACGGCGGATACGATCTCGGCGGCGGATTGATTGGTTTGAGCCGGATGTTCTAGCCGTCGGCAGGACCGGCACGCGGCCATTCTTGTTGACCCGCTCCCCTCGCCCTCCTACTCCTACTCTTAATCCTTTGCCATTACACCGCTGGTCAAAAGGATTAAGAGTAGGATTAGGATATGAGTAGGAGTTGAACACGCGCCATCCTTTCACCAGGAGTAGTGCACGGTGTACCGGATGATCTTTTCTTCCTCCGGTTTCACCGGCACGCGGAACTCGACGGTCTGCGCGTTTGTCTTCACGAAGGGGTCGGATTTTTGCGTGATCTCCCAGTTCGTCCAGCGGAACAGATGCTCGACCGCCAGAATCTCCACGGCTTCCTTCTTGTGATTGCGCAGCTTGATCTCAAAACTTTCGTCAATCCAGTGATTAGCCGAATCCAATTTGACGTTGGTGCGCTGGCGCTCGCCCACCAGATCGAAGGCGTTGCCGGTGAAGACGCGGAGCGTTTCGTCTCGCGCCGTGTGATCGATCAGGTTTTCGCCGGTGAATTCGAGCTGCTTGTCGTTGTCCTGCTTGTAAAAACGCAGCCGTCCTTTCGGCAATGGCATGCCGAGATGGTTCGCCTCGGAGTTTTTGAACTCGCGCATCACTGCCACCTTCGTCTCCATCTCCGTGCCGAGGTCCTGGTTGTTGCGCATGTTCTCCATCGAGTAACCGCCGTAACGCTGCCAGTTGATCTTTAGCCCGTCATAAACATAGATGCGCTCCGATTTCACTCCGCCGGCGCGGATGAACTCCACCTGCTTCGTCTCCCGATCGCGCAGCGTCGCTGGCCGCGCGAGGGTATAAAGGTGGTAATCTTCGAATGCCTTTTCCGAAACCGGAGCGGGCGCCGCGGCGAGACGCGCCGCCGCCATTTCGTTTGCAGTATCGAACGCTTCGCCCCGCTGGATTTTGCTCACGTCTCCCGCCATTAACTTGATCTTCGCATTCTCGAACGTCTTGCCGCTCTGGTTATCGATTGTGACCCAGCCGATCAAATCGAGCAGGTCGCTGTTCTCCGCGGCGACGATGTTGTAATTGGCTTCCCAGCTCATTCCGCCGGTCACGTAAGCCAGTTCCGCATCGAGCTTCGCCGCGTTGTCCGCTTGCAATTGCCATTCGATCGCCGGCTTCAGGATGGTGTCATCCGAAAGCGGGGGAAAGAGCGGCTGGCCAGGCAGGGAGAAGCGCAGCTTGCCATCCACTTCGATGATCGGCTGGAGCGCTCCACCGCTCTGGTAGCTCATGGATGATTGCGCCATGGCATAGCGCTGGCCGTAACGCTGCATCGCTTCCGCGCCGTGCGACACGTAGCCGCTGCGCACGATCTTTCCCGCCACGATGGTATTCGGCTTGTTCGGTTCGCTCACCAGAAAATCGATCGTCTTGCCTTCGAATAACGAGAGCAGCAGCTCCTGCGATACCGGATCATTACGATAATTCTGCTCCAGGATTTGCAGGCTCGTTTTACCGGCCGGATCACGCAAAATCACCGAGTCCGGCTCGAGGTGCGCGGTCGTTTCAGCAAAACGCACATCGTTCAGACCTTGCTTCAGATCCAGCGGAACGGTGTCGCGCACGACGGCGAAGTTTTGATTATAAATGGTGAGCGCCGGCTGGCTCGCGAAGAGCACCGGAGTGAACAGGATGGCAGGCACTGCCGCCGCGATTCTTTTCATGACTGCCGAGTTAAACACCCGAGCCGGCGAAATCGAAGGTGAATTTACTTCGTGCCCGTGGCGAAGACGGTCTGGAAATTCGGGCTCTGCTTCTCCCGGGAGACCACGCGCACGTCGATCTCACGGAAGCCGGCCTCTTCCAGCAGCCCATGCAATTGCACCTCACTGAAGCCAAGCCAGTGATCGGCATACAATTCGCGCGCCTTCTCGAAACGATGTGCCAGCAAATCGAGGATGACGATTCGCCCCTTCTTGCTCAGCATCCGATGCGCGGCCGCGATGGCCCGCTCCGGCCGAACGGCATGATGGAGGGCCTGGCTGAAAATCGCCAGGTCCACACTGCCCTTTCTTACCGGTGGATCCTGAATATCACCCAGCCGGTATTCCAGGTTCTTGAGCCCGTGTTTTTTCGCCAGGGCCGAAGCGAACTCGACCATTTTGGGCGAATTGTCGATCGCGATCACCTTGCGCGCCGTTTTCGCCAGCAATTGCGAGAGCGTTCCTTCCCCCGCCCCAAGATCGGCCACCGTCAGCGCCGGCAGCAAGGTGATGAGAGTATGCGCCAGCGCTTCCCACGAGCGCCCCGGCACGTAGCTGCGACCGAACTTGCCGGCTAGCTCATCGAAATACTCGCGCGCTTTGTCCTGCCGCTTGCGCAATGCCAGCTTCAGAGCAGTGCGATCGCGCGGCGCCTCCGGGATTTCCCGGACCAATGTGCGGACAAGCTCCTGCACCCGCACCCGTGTTCCGTTTCGATGCGCATTGAAAAGACCGTAATAAACGTTCTTGCCCGCCCGCCGATCGCGGACCGCTCCCGCCCGCTTCAACTGCGCCAGATGACTGGAGATGCGCGACTGACCCATCCCCATGATCTCCTGCAACTCCGCCACCGAAAGCTCCTCCTGTTCCAGCAGCAACATCATGCGCAGCCGCGTCGGATCCGCGATCAAGCGCAGAAAATTAATCGTTGACGCCATGCGACGACTAAACGATACATCTACATATCATGATTGGTCAATATGTCGCGCAGATTCGCCCGGACTGGTACTCGTCGCACCTCGCCCTTCACTGCCCCCTCTCCTGATGCTCCGGCGCTTCATCTTCGCCTCCGAATCTGTCGGCGAAGGCCATCCCGACAAGGTTTGCGATACCATTTCCGACGCCGTCCTCGATGCCTGTCTGGAGCGCGACCCCACGAGCCGGGTTGCCTGTGAGACCTTCGCCAAGAGCCACACTGTCATTGTTGGCGGCGAGATCACCCTTCCAAATTTGCCCGCGGGCAAGTCGCTCGAATCGGTCGTGCCCATCGATGAAATCGTGCGCAATGCCGTCCGGGACATCGGCTACGTCAATGACGACGACGTTTTCCACGCCGACAAGATCGATATCCAAAACATCATCACCCGGCAAAGCCTGGACATCGCGCAGGGTGTGGACGCGCGTGAGGCCGAAGGCAAGGGACATGCTGAGCAAGGCGCGGGTGACCAGGGGCTGATGTTCGGCTTCGCCTGTGATGAAACGCCCGAGCTGATGCCGGCGCCGATCATGTTCGCGCACCGTCTCGGGCGCGAGCTCACCCGCATCCGCAAGAGCGGCAAAGCGCGCTGGCTGCGACCAGATGCCAAGTCGCAGGTCTCCGTCATTTACGATGGCGGCAAGCCGGTGGGAATCTCCAACGTCGTCGTCTCCACCCAGCACACGCGCGACGTCAAACAGTCCGAGATTCGCAGCTTTATCATTGAAGAAGTCATTCGCAAGGTTCTGCCTCACGAGATGCTTACTAACGAGACGCAGTTCCTGATCAACCCTACCGGCAGCTTTGTCACGGGAGGCCCGGAGGGCGATACCGGACTTACCGGGCGGAAAATCATCGTCGATAGTTATGGCGGCTGGGGCCGGCACGGCGGGGGCGCCTTCTCAGGCAAAGATCCCACGAAAGTAGATCGCAGTGCCGCTTACATGGGCCGGTGGGTAGCTAAGAATGTTGTCGCAGCTGGTCTGGCCAAGCGTTGCGAGATCCAGTTTGCCTATGCTATCGGCTTTCCTGATCCGGTCTGTGTCAATATCAATACCTTCGGCACTAACAGCCTCCCGGAAGAAGCTATCGAGCGAGCTATTAATCGCACCTTCTCTTTCAAACCAGCTGACATAATCTGCCAGCTCGATCTGCTCCGGCCTATCTACAAGAAGACCACGAACTACGGACACTTTGGGAAGGATGACCCGGACATTACCTGGGAAAAGACCGACAAAGCTGCCGAGCTAAAGAAAGCCGCAAAATAGATACCACCTTATGAGCACAGCGACGCAAAAACGCCAAACGACCCGCGACTACAAAGTTGCCGACATTACTCTTGCTCCATGGGGACGCAAAGAGATCAGCATCGCGGAAAAGGAGATGCCTGGTTTAATGGCCATCAGGGAGAAGTATGCGCCAGGCAAACCGTTCCAGGGCGTTCGCCTGACCGGCTCGCTTCACATGACGATCCAGACCGCGGTCTTGATTGAGACACTTGTCGCGCTAGGAGCGAGCGTGCGCTGGGCAAGCTGCAACATCTTTTCCACCCAGGACCACGCGGCGGCAGCTGTCGCCCAAAGCGGTGTCCCGGTCTTCGCCTGGAAAGGTGAGACGCTGGAGGAATATTGGTGGTGCACTTACCAGGCCATCTCACATGGTAGCGACAAAGGACCGCAGCTAATTATTGATGATGGCGGCGACGCCACTCTTCTCGTTCACAAAGGGTACGAGCTCGAAGAAGGGAGCGATTGGGCGAAGTCGCCTTCCTCGAACAAGGAAGAACAGGTCATAAAGGACCTGCTGCTTGAAATCCAGCGTGAGAATCCCTATCGCTGGCATGAGCTGGTGAAAGATTGGCGCGGTGTTTCGGAAGAAACGACAACCGGTGTGCATCGCCTCTACAAGATGTTGCAGGAGGGCCGGCTGCTTGTCCCGGCGATTAACGTGAACGACTCCGTCACGAAGTCGAAGTTCGATAACTTATACGGCTGCCGCCATTCGCTCGTAGATGGATTAAACCGGGCGCTCGATGTCATGATCGCGGGCAAGGTTGCGGTGGTCTGCGGTTATGGAGATGTTGGCAAAGGCTGCGCGCAATCGCTCCGCGGGCAGGGTGCGCGAGTAGTTATCACTGAGATAGACCCTATCAACGCCCTGCAAGCGGCCATGGAAGGATACGAAGTCACCACCTTGGAAGAGACCTTGGGTCGCGGTGACATTTACATTACCACCACCGGCAATGTAGACGTCATCAGGATGGAACACATGTCGAGGATGAAAGATCAGGCTGTTGTCGCGAATATCGGGCACTTCGATAACGAGATTCAGGTTGACCGATTGAATTCGGCGCCGGGAGTCAAGCGACTGAATATCAAGCCACAGGTTGACAAGTATTCATTCCCCGACGGTCACGAGATATTTCTTCTGGCCGAAGGCCGGCTGGTTAACCTGGGATGCGCTACGGGTCACCCAAGCTTTGTCATGTCCAACTCGTTCTCCAATCAGGTGCTGGCCCAGCTTGATCTATGGAAGAACAGGGACAGCTACAAAGTCGGCGTCTATGTTCTGTCCAAGAAGCTAGATGAAGAGGTAGCTCGGCTTCACCTGGACAAGATCGGAGTCAAGCTGACCGAGCTGACTGAGGCGCAGGCGGAGTATCTTGGTGTGCCTGTGGAAGGACCGTATAAATCGGAGCATTACCGCTACTGAGATCGCGAGATCTTCTGCGCCAGGTAGGAGGAGAAATAGCCGGCGTATTTCGCTTGTAGTTTCGGTTTTTGCCAGTCTTTGCCAGTGACTACCCCGCGGCAATGCTGGGAGTGGCATTTGCATTCGACTGAATAGGTATCGTCATCCGTGGTGCACCAATCGTGCGTGAGCTCTTCGCCGGCCTGAATATCGCGCAAGGCCACGAAAACGATGTTACCCCGCATCCCGAGATTGGCGTCACAGGAGTGGTTGCTGTAAAGCATTGCGCCTTCCCGTTCATCCTGGCTGACCGGAGTGATGAAGAGGTCGTCGTCGATTTGAATCTCCACTGGACCAAGGAGAGCATTGATCGCGTGCAACTGCTCGCGATTAACGATGTGGCCGCCTTTCACCATCACGACCTCATCCTTCACGAAACCGCCGATGGCGAAGAGCCCGCGGCCATGGATCGCGCTTTGCCGCACTTCCGTCTTTGGCGAGCGCCAGGAAAGATTAGCTTCCGGCATTGACCCACCTTTCTACAATCAGCTTCATGGCCGGCAGGATTCCGTCGCGCGAAATCGAGCGCAAGTTTTTGCTTAAACAGTTGCCTTCAAATCTGCGCCGCTTTCGCAAACAGATCATCGATCAAGGATATCTGGCATTGGGGCGCGATGGCACGCAAGTGCGTTTGCGCAAATCAGGCTCACGCCATTTGCTTGCCATCAAACGGGGACGTGGTCTTGCGCGAGATGAGATTGAAGTGCGGCTGACCCGGGCGCAGTTCGACCAGCTCTGGCCGGCGACAGCTGGCTTTCGGCTGAAAAAAACGCGATACAATGTTCCCCTGGGCGAGTACACGGTTGAGATCGACGTTTACCGGGGACGGAACAAGGGAGTTATGGTGGCGGAGGTGGAGTTTCCGAACGCGCGCGCGTGTGAGCGGTTCCAGCCGCCGGATTGGTTTGGCGCGGAAGTGAGCGGACAATGGCGTTATAGCAACGTGCGACTGGCGCGCGAGTGACTACAGAATGTGCCAGCGCGGCCTGCCCGTTTTTCGATCGGTTTCCCATAAGCGGCGGCCGCCGAGAAAGGCGTTGCGGTTGTCGCCGTGCTCAACCCCCGGGGGGAGCTTGTCCATCTTCTTCACGTTCCCGCCTCCGAGCACGACCACATCGGCGATAAAGGCGAGCTTCAGCTGGGCAATGGCATAACAGACCTCTTCCCGCCAGGCTTCCTTGCCCATCCGTTCCAGGCCGATTTTTCCAAGCCAGTCTTCGATCTTGCGGTGATCGCGATAGGGAAGATCGCCCAGCTCGAGTGGTAAAACATTGTTGTTCCAGACCAGCGCCGCGCCAAGACCGGTTCCGAGTCCCAGGAAGAGTGTGCGGCCGCGGGTGTGACTCCCGAGCGCCTGCATGGAAGCGTCATTGATTACGCGCACCGGTTTGCCAAGAGCGCGGCGGAAGTTGAACCCGGTCCAGCCTTTTCCCAGGTGCTTCGGGTCGTGTACAATTTTCCCGCCTCGCACCGGCGCGGGGAAGCCGATGGAGATTTTGTCGAACTTCAAACCGCTCGTGGTCAGGTTGAACTGCTCGATAAAATCGCGCGGACGCATGTTGGCGCCGGAATCGAACTTCAAACGCTCTTTCGGTGAGGTCATGATTTTCACATGGGAGCCGCCGATGTCGGCCACGAGGACGCGATCGTTCATCGCCAGATCTGCTTACCGCGAACTATCCGCCGATGCCGATGGAGCGCCTCAGTCGCTTGAGGACACCGCCGCGATCGGCCTTTTCCGACGCTGTGGCCGGCCAGCATTCCACGATCTCAAGAGCGAGAAAGCGGAACAAAGTCAGCCGCGCAAATTTCAGATCGAGCCGCAGATTGCGGGCGATCTGGGCAAGGGAACGGCTCCCGTTGAATTGCGAGGCAAACTGCGCTTCGGCCACGTTGAG
>JBKPQR010000035.1:0-14470 GCA_046734175.1 Verrucomicrobiota bacterium
TTAGCGGGCTCAACGTGCTCACCCTCGGCATTTACATGGAGGTGCTGCAACGCTGGTTCGGCGAGATCGGCGGCGTCTTCGCGCGAGGAAAAATTCTGTATCCTGAGCGCGACGGCTACAACGTTATCATTCCGGATGCGCTGAATGTGCTTTGCCATTTCGCCAGCGGAGCCGAAGGGGCGCTCGAGTTTAGCGGCATCCACGCCCATGCGACCGGCGACAAGCTTGAAGTTTATGGCTCCGCCGGGACGCTCGCCTACGACTTCACCGCTGATGTCATCCGCGCCGGACGCCTCGGCGACGGGGGACTGAGCGAGATTGAAATTCCGAAGGAGCTCGCGCGCGAGTGGACGGTGGAAGACGATTTTTTGGACGCCATTAAATCGGGCGGAACGGCACGGCCCCACCCGACTTTCGAAGACGGCGTCAGCTACATGCGCGTAGTGCAGGCGGTGAGCGACTCACGCGCCCGCAACGAGTGGGTATCGATGAGCGGGACCCGAGTATAGGCGCCGGTGAATGCGCTATTCGCACGGGCGCGAGGCGGGCCGCTGATGACGGTCCTCGCGCGCAGGGACTTTGTCCTCGTCTTCGGCGCAGCGGAATGAGGTAACCGGCGTTTTGACCGTTACGCGTATTTCAAGACAACTTGCAGAATGATGTTCCCGGTATCTCGACAGCGATCGATCACCTTTTCCAGCAGCTCGTAGAGATCACGCAGGAAAATGACGTGCTTGGTCGAGTAATCGCCGTGATATAAGTCGCGCAGGAGCTCGAGCTCGAGTTTGTCCGCGTCCCCTTCGATTGTTTGCAGCCGGTTGTTCATTTCCCGCGCGGTCTCGATTTCGGTGCCTTTGCGCAATTGCTTCACCATCTCGAGCACCACCTCGGCAGCGCGATCCAGCAGCTCGACCTGGCGGCGGAAACTGCGCCCGTGCAAATCTTCGGGACAAATGAGAATGCGCTCACCGATTTTCTCCACCGTCTTCGGAATCTTGTAGAGAGCGCTGGCCAGGGCCTGAATGTCTTCACGCTCTAGGGGCGTGATGAATGTTTTGGAAAGCTCTTCCGTGAGCTGTTGCGTGATGCGTTTGTCTTCGCGCCGGCTCTCGGCAAAGGCGGCAAGATCGCTGGCCGACTCGCTTTTCTCCAGCTTCGCCAGCAGATCAATCAGATGATGCACGCTGCTGTCGGCCTGCTGCGCGCTGGCTTCGAGCAGATCGAAGAAGCGCTCATCGTGACCGAGGATTTTGCCGATGGAGAACATGGGAGAATGTGAGCGCGGCTTCCTATCTTGTCATCCTGAATGGAGCGAAGTCGAGCCAAAGTGACTTGTGCTTGCACCGCGGGACTTCTCAACGTGCGGCGGGCATCACGTCTCATAACATTGTGCCGCGCAGAACGAACAAGGCGACGTTGAAATAAATCAGCAGCCCGGTCACATCCACGAGCGTCGCCACCGCCGGCGCAGATGCCGTGGCGGGATCCAGCCCGCACCGGCGCAGCAAAAATGGAAGCATCGCGCCGGCGAGCGAGCCCCAGAGCACCACCCCGACGAGCGCGACAGCCACAGTCACCGCGACGAGCCAGTGGTAAGGCCCGTAATTAAAAATGTGTAATTCCTGCCAAAGCGAAATGCGGATGAAACCGATGACCCCCAGGATCAGGCCGAGCAGAATGCCCGATTGCAGCTCGCGCCGGACGACGCGAAACCAGTCGCGCAACTTCAGCTCGCCCACTGCCATGGCCCGGATGACCAGCGTCGTCGCCTGCGAACCGGAGTTTCCGCCGCTGGAGATAATCAGCGGCAAAAACATCGCCAAAATCGCGGCTTTCTCGATCTCGCCGTTATAGCCCTGCATGGCCGTGGCGGTGAGCATTTCCCCGAGAAAAAGGATGATGAGCCAGCTGGCGCGCTTCTTTACCATCCGCACCAGCGGAATGGTGCTGTACGGCTCGTCCAGCGCTTCCATACCGCCGATTTTTTGGATGTCTTCGGTCGCTTCCTGTTCGGCGACATCGAGCATGTCATCGACCGTGACGATGCCGACAAGGACGCCGTTGGAATCAATGACCGGCAGCACCGTGCGGTCGTACTTGCGGAACAGGTTGAGCGCATCCTGCTGCGACTCGTTAACTTTGAGCGCGACGAAAGCTTCGTCCCGCACGTCTCGCACGCGTGTGTCGAGCGGTTTGAGCAGGAACTCGCGAATACGCACGTCATCGATGAGCTTGCCGCGATCATCCACCACGTAGATGACGTTGAGCGTCTCGCTGTCCCGCCCATGCGCGCGCACGTGATCGAGGACTTCTTTCACGGTCCAATCGTCGTGCACAGCGATGAAGTCTGGCGTCATTAAACGGCCGACGCTCCCTTCCGGATAGCCGAGGAGCGCAGTGGCGACGCGGCGCTCCTCCGGCGTGAGCACTTTGATTAGTTGGCGGGCGGCGGCGCTCGGCATCTCCTCCAGCAGCGCGGTGCGGTCATCCGGCGCCATTTCGTTAAGGATGGCGACCACCTGCTCGTGCGCCATGGCGTGCAGCAGTTTTTGTTGGGCGTCGATATCCAGATACTCAAACACGTCGGCCGCGAGCGCGGCAGGCAGGATGCGAAAGATGATGACCTGCTCGTGCTCGGGCATGTCCTGGATGACTTCGGCCACATCAGCCGGCGGCCAGTCGCAGAAAATTTCGCGCAAAGCGGAGAAGTTCCGCTCGTGGATCAGGCCCTGGATTTCCGGAAGTAAAATGCTGCCGACCATAATGCGCGAAGCGCCCGGACTTTAAGCGCAAGCATGCCGCGTGCGCCACATTCTTCTCCGCGCTTGGCAAGCACGCGATTCCGGCCAAAATGAAATGCCATGGCTGCGATGGTTGCTGAGCCGATGATTCGCCGTGAAATCGGTGAGGGCATTTGCGTGCTCTCATTCGATCGACCGCAATCCGGCGCGAATATTTTCGATGCCTTGACCCTGCGCGATTTGGATGAGCAGCTCGATTCGATCGAGGAGGAAACGTCGCTCAACGGCCTGATCATCACCTCGGCGAAGACCTCAATTTTTATTGCCGGCGCCGATCTGAAAACATTGTTGCGCCAGGCGCAAACGGGCGAATTGCGCGCCTTCATCGCCGAGGGCCAGCGCATCTTTAATCGCATCGCGGCATTGAAGATTCCGACGTGCGCGGCCATTCACGGCGCCTGCGCCGGCGGCGGATGTGAGATTGCGCTTGCCTGCGATTGGCGCGTGGCGAGCAATGACGCAGCCACGCGTGTGGGACTGCCGGAGACGACGCTTGGTCTCATTCCGGCATGGGGCGGGTGCACGCGTTTGCCGCGCCTGATTGGCATTGAAAAAGCGAGCGAGATCATTCTGAAGGGCAAACTGTATTCGGCCGCGGAAGCCAGGGAGCTGGGGCTGGTGGATGAAATTGTCGCGCGCGAGGAGTTGCTCGATGCCGCGAAGCGCAAATTGCGCGAAGGCAAACGCCCGTCAGGCTCGCGCGAGACGGCGGTTAAAGGCGATATCGCCTTTCCCCGCGCCAGCGGAAATGCGGCCCCGGCTCGTGCATTGGAAATCATCAGCAAGAATTTGCCGGCGCACGAGTCGTTAGCGGCGGAGCTGGATGCAATTGTTGAACTCGCTGAAACAGAATCAACACAGAACCTGATCCGCAATTTCTTCCTCGCCGAGAAATACAAAAAGGGCAGCTCCAAACGGCCGGCGGAAAAAATCGCGCACGCCGCCGTCATCGGGGCAGGTGTGATGGGCAGCGGCATCGCACAATGGCTCAGCTCGCGTGGTGTCTCGGTCATTTTGCGTGACGTCTCCATGGAGCAACTCAACCGCGGCATCTCGCTCATCGAGAAAACCTACAGCGAAGCGGTGAAGCGAGGTCTCATGCCGGAGGAGAAAGCGAAGGAGGGCCGGGCGCGTATCGTCGCCTCAACGGCGCCAGCCGAAATGCGCGGAGTGCAGGTGGTGATCGAAGCGGCATCGGAGAAGCTGGAAATCAAAAAACGTATCTTTCGCGACCTGGACGAAAAAGCGCCCAATGCGCTGATCCTGGCGACGAACACCTCGGCACTGCCGATCTGCGATTTAGCCGCGGAAACAAACTTCCCCGGCCGCGTCATCGGCCTGCATTTTTTCAACCCGGTGAGCCGGATGAAGCTGGTGGAAGTGGTCGTGGGCGAACAAACGAGTGAGGAGACGATTCAGAGCGCGCTCGCTTTCGCGCGGCAGATTGGGAAGCTGCCGATCGAGGTGCGCGACAGTCCGGGGTTTCTGGTGAACCGGGTGTTGTTTCCGTACTTGCTCGAGGCGGCTGAGCTTTTCGAGAATGGAGTGAGCTCAGCCGAAATCGACGAAGCGCTGGTGAAATGGGGAATGCCGATGGGACCGCTGCGATTGATCGACGAGATCGGTGTCGATGTTAGCGTCGATATAGCAGATACGCTTGAGCGCGCGTATGGCCGGCGCGATCGCGTGCCGCAGATTCTGCGTGAGATGGTTTCAGCGAAAATGCTCGGGCGAAAGAGCGGCAGCGGATTTTATAGATACGAAGGCAAGAGGCAGACGAAGAACGCGGAGATCGAAAAGTGGCGACAGGTGAGTCCAAGCTCCGCTCAGGCTCACATCGCGGATCGGCTCGTTTTCCTCATGGTGAATGAAGCGGCGCGCTGCCTCGAAGAAAAGGTGGTGCGATCACCGGAGGACGCCGATTACGGGATGATCCTTGGCACAGGCTTCGCGCCATTCCGTGGCGGACCGCTGCGCTTCGCGGAGCATTACGGAATCAACCGCCTCGTTGAAGAGCTGGAGCGACTCGCGCAAGAGGAGGAGAAGTTTGCCCCGGCAGAAATTTTGAAGCAGCACGCTGGCGACGGCACGAAATTTTATGAAGACACCGCTCGAAGCGCCGCCTGAACAGGTCAAAGCCGAGACTGGCCTGAAGGAGCCGGCAGCGAAGGAAACACCAGCGCCGGTCATTGACACTTCGAAGATGTCCAAAGGCCAGCGTGAGGCGCTCGAGCTGGCGGAGGCATCGCGCGATCCGCTCGATGAACGGGGCAGTTTCGCGAGCAATTTGTTCATCGGAAAATTCAATTTCGAACGGATTTTCCCCTACCCCGCCCAGAGCGATGAAGATCGCGCCAAAGGCGAACCATTTCTAAAAGAGCTCCGCGATTACCTCGAGAAAAACGTTGATGCGGATGAGATCGATCGCACTGGCGAGATCCCGCAGAAAAATATCGACGATCTGTTCGCGATGGGCGCCTTCGGGGTCAAAATTCCGACGCAATATGGCGGGCTCGGCTTATCGCAGGTGAACTACGGACGCGCGGCGATGCTCCTCGGCAGCTGGGATGCGAATCTCACCGCTCTCGTCTCCGCGCATCAATCGATCGGCGTGCCGCAGCCATTGTTGTTGTTCGGAACCGATCAGCAGAAGGAGAAATATCTGCCGCGCGTTGCGCGCAAGGAAATCTCTGCGTTCGCGCTGACAGAATGGAATGCCGGTTCCGATCCGGCGAACATGAGTTTGCGTGCAGACCCAACCGACGACGGCTCCGCCTTCATCCTGAATGGCGAGAAACTTTGGTGCACGAATCTGATCAAAGCCGGCGTGCTCGTGGTCATGGCTAAGACGCCGCCGAAAATGGTAAATGGGAAAGAGCGGAAACAGATCACGGCGTTCATCGTGGATGTCGCATCGCCCGGCCTGGAGATCACGTACCGGTGCCGCTTCATGGGGCTGCGCGCGCTTTACAATGGGATCGTCAAGTTCACCAACGTGCGCGTGCCGCGCGAGAACATGATCGCCAAAGAAGGCCAGGGATTGAAGGTGGCGCTCACGACCTTGAACACGGGGCGACTCACCATTCCCGCCGCGTGCGTCGGTTTGTCGAAACGGCTGCTCGACATCTGCCGCAAATGGGCAAACGAACGGGTGCAATGGGGCGCCCCCATTGGCAGACATTACGCCATTGCGGGCAAGATCGCGGAGATGGCAGGTCAGGTTTTCGCGATGGAGGCGATGACGTTCCTGACCAGCGCGCTGGTCGATCGCAAAGCGGGCGATCTGCGGATCGAAACGGCCATGTGCAAAATGTGGTCCACGGAAGCGACCTGGCGCATCGCCGATGAAGCCATGCAGGTGCGCGGCGGCCGGGGCTACGAAACGGCGCAGTCCCTCGCAGGTCGCGGCGAACCGGGGATCCCGGTTGAGCGATTCCTGCGCGATTGCCGCATTAACATGATCTTCGAAGGCTCGAGCGAAATCATGCGGCTCTTCATTGCGCGTGAAGCGCTCGACCCGCATCTCAAGGTCGGCGGCGCGATTTTTAACACGCAATTGCCGATGTCGCAGCGGGTGCGGGCCATGTTCGGCTCCGGCTCGTTCTACTCGCGCTGGTACCCGCGCCAATACACGCGCGCGAACGCAGGCGACCTTTCAAAGCTGCGCGGTGATTTGCGGCCGCACATCGAGTACGCCGCCCGCACAAGCAAGAAGCTCGCGCGCGGGCTCTTCCACGCCATGATGCGTTTCGGCCCGAAACTCGAACGCGAACAGCTTCTGCTCTCGCGCTTCTGCGGCATCGCCACCGAGTTGTTCGCCATTAGCGCGACCTGTTCCTTTGCGCAGCACAAAATCGACACCGGCCAACCGGTTGATGAAGTTCTTTCCCTCGCAAACTACGCCTGTCGCTCAGCCAAACTGCGCATTGATCATCACTTCGCCGGTACGGCCGAGAACGTGGACAAGCGCGCTTACGAGCTGACGCAGGAGCTGATGGCAGGGAAACACGAACAACTGCGCGAAGGGATCGTGTAACCAAGCGTCAGCCCGAGCAAAGTCGAGGGATCCCATGGTGGAACCTTGAACCTGCCGCCGCCGAATCCTTCGCCTGCGGCCCGCGGCGTCTAGCATGACACGCGCGCCGTTCGCGTCCTTACTGCGCGCGCAGCGCAATCATTGGATCGACCTTCGTCGCACGAAGGGCCGGAATGTAGCTTGCAAGCAGCGCAACAGCGAAAAGTACCAATGAAATGCTAAGGAACGTAATCGGGTCGGTGGCGCTAATACCGAAGAGCAGGCTGCTCATGAGACGAGTCAATAGAAATGCACTCGTCAATCCAATTACCAGACCCAAACCGACCAGCTTAAGGCCCTGTTTCACTGTCATCTTCAGCACGTCGCTGCGTTTTGCGCCGAGCGCGATACGGATTCCTATCTCCCGAGTTTGTTGCGCAACCGTGTAACTCATCACCCCATAAATGCCGACAGCAGCGAGCACGAGCGCGAGCCCGGCGAAGATCGCCAGCAATAACATGCTGAAACGCTGCCGCGCGACGGCGCCGGCAACGATATGTTCCATCGAATCGATGTTCGCCACTGGTTGATCTTTATCGACAGACCAGATCGCGTTACGCACTGCGCTGGCAAGGCTCAGGGGATCGACGCTCGTGCGGACGATGAGCGCGTTCGCCATCAAATTTTTCACCTGCCGAAAGGTTAAATACATCTGCATCTTCGGCTCAGCCATGAAGTCGTTTTGCCGCACATCTTTGACCACGCCGATAACCGTGAACCACGGCGAACGCGAACTGGTCGAACCAGGTTTGAGATGCTTGCCGATAGGATCCTCGTTAGGCCAATAATGTTTTGCCGTTTTTTCGCTGACAATCACGGCAAGCGCGCTGTCGAGCGTGTCTTCATCATTGAAGTCGCGTCCATGCACGAGCGGAATTCCCATGGTTGCGAAATAGCCGGGGCCGACTGTGCGATAGACCACATCTGGCCATTGATCGATCGGCGGGTCGGGAATGCCTTCGACCGCAATTCCCATCGAGTCGCCGTTGTAAGTGAAAGGCAAATTGCCCGCGGCGGCGGCCGATTGCACACCCGGCAGCGCGCGCACCCGACGCAGGACCTCATCGAAAAATGCGACGCGACGCTGCGTATCCGGATACCTCACTACAGAAAGATCGACATTGAGCGTAAGGAGATGATCCGCGCGGAAACCGGGATCGAGATTGCGCAGATGCATAAAGCTGTTGATCAAAAGACCGGCGCCGATCAGCAGAATGAACGACACGGCGACTTCCGCGATGACAAGCGAACTGCGCAGTCGCTTACCACGCACACCCGCGCCCGAATCGCGCCCACCTTCTTTTAAAGTGTCGTTGAGATTGAAATGAGATGCCTGAAGCGCCGGCGCCAGACCGAAAACGAGCCCCGTGATTATGGCAACGACGAGCGTGAACACCAGCACTGTCGCATTGATGGCAATCCCGTCCGCGTGCACAATCTCCGGCGGAATAAAGCGCGTCAGCACAGTGAGGCCGCCATAAGCGAGAGCCAGGCCAACAATTCCGCCGAGCATTGAAAGAATGACGCTTTCCACAAGCAACTGCCGGGTCAAACGCGCGCGATTCGCGCCGAGCGCAAGACGTAGCGCAATCTCTTTCTGCCGCACTGCAGCGCGCGCGAGCAACAGATTCGCGACATTGGCGCACGCTATCAGCAGCACGAACACAACTGCGCCTAACAAGACCAGCAGCGCCGGTTTGATGTCGCCGACGATCTGCTCATGCAGTGGGGTAACCACTGCACCTCTTCGCGCGTTGACGTCGGGATATTGCTGCGCGAGACGCGCCATGACCGTTTCCATCTCCGCCTGCGCCTGCGCCAGTGTGACCCCGGGCTTCATCCGCGCGATAACTTGGAGATAATGACTGCCCCGGGTAGCCGCTTCCTCGGATGGAAATGCAATCGGCACCCAGACCTGATCGTGCCACTTGCCAAACGCCGGCAATCGCATCGTCGATCTGACAACGCCGACTACAGTATAACTTTGACCATTCAGCGTAATGGCCTGGCCAACGATGGCAGGATTGCCACCAAAGCGCCGTTTCCACAACGCTTCGTTTAGGACCGCTACCTTCGTTCCCGCCTGATCCTCCTGAGGCAGGAACGTGCGCCCAACGATTGCGTTAACGCCCAACAAATTGAAGAGATTGGCCGACACCCGCCGGCCATCGAGCCGCTCCGGCTCGCCAACGCCAGTCAGGTTGAAGCTCTGCTCGGCGACAGCCGCGATCCCTTCGAAGACCGTGCTTTGTTTTTGCCAATCGAGAAAATTTGCCGGCGAAGGTGTGTCTTTGGGAAAACCAAGATGAGTGGCGTTCTCCCAAATCATCACCAGCTGATCCGGATTTTTGAATGGAAGCGGCCGCAGCAGGATGGCGTTGACCACACTGAAGATCGCCGTGTTCGCGCCGATGCCGAGAGCGAGCGCCATCACCGCCACGAATGTAAAGCCCGGATTTTTTAGCAGCATCCGCAGGCCGTAACGAAGGTCTTGTCCGAGATCTGCGATCATATTGCTCCTGCGTTGTGTGCCTATCGGCACGCTGTTTGGTGACACGCGAGGCTCCAGCGCCTTGAGGTCGCGCGCGAGCAATTGTCCATTTAACTGCTCCAGCGCCACGGACTTCGCCTCCTCTTCCGACGCGCCGAGATTGAGCGCCCGCTCGTATTCCTCTTCGAGATGCTGAGACAACTCCTCGATAATTCCCGCTTCGCGTGCCGGCGAAAGGTTCAGTTGCCCAAGCGCCGCTCGAAGCTCCGATTTGAAATCAGGCATACTGGATCCCGGTAATGCGCCCGATCGCTTCGACGAACTCGCGCCAGCCGTGCCGTTGCGCGGCGAGAACCTTCCTGCCCGCAGGAGTTAGCCGATAATAACGCCGACGGCGCTGGCCTGCTTTCTCGACCCAGCGACCGCGAATCCAACCGCGCTTCTCCAGGCGATAAAGGAGCGGATAAAGCGAGGCGACGTTGAAGCGCAGAGCGCCGCGCGAACGCAGATCGATCAGTTGCCCGATATCGTAGCCATGTCGCGGCCGGTCCTCCACCAGGGAAAGAATGAGCAACTCGGCGCTTCCTTTCTTGAGCTCGCGATCTAAAACAGAACTCATATGTCGCATTGACATATATGATACTACCAGCGCTTATCAAGAGTGATTTTACTGCAACCATAAGAGAGCTGGGAGTCGGTCAGAGCTGCGGCGGCAGAACCTGGCCTCAGAGAAAGCTGCGCCGGAGAGAAAGCTGCGCCGGAGAGAAAGCTGCACCTCAGAGAAAGCTGCACCTCAGAGAAAGCTGCCGCCCGGAGAAAGCTGCGAGAGCTGTGCCGGAGAACGCTGTGCCGGAAGACAGCTGTACTCAGCAATGACATCAATTCCAGAGTTGTTGCTATGTTCCGATACCCGCAAACATCGTTAATCGCGGGGCGATCATAGCAACCGGCCCACGTCTCGAGCGGCAGCTCGGCGTCCGAAGGCGTAATCGGCCTTTCTTGCCTCTGCGCTTATGCTCCGCCGCCGGTTGACCAACCATCTCACCCCAGCTAATGTCGACGGATGAGTATGCCACCCATGCTCACCGAGGCGGCGCGCCCTTCGCAACGCCGCTCGACTGAGACAAAAAAGATAAAGCGGATCAATGCCTCCCAGGTGCTGCACGAGCTCGAGCAGCACATTTTGATGGACGGTTTCAAAATCGTTATCGACCTGGAAAAGAGTCGGGGCTCTTACTTGTATGATGCCGTCACAGGGCATCGGCTGATCGACCTTTACGGTTTTTTTGGCTCGCTCCCGATCGGCTTTAATCATCCCTATTTCGATGAGCCGGAGGTGAAAGCCGATCTCGCGCGCGCGGCCAAGATCAAGGTTGCGAATTCCGACGTTTACTCCGAGGGCTACGCCGAGTTTGTCGAGACTTTCTCGCGCGTCGCGCCCCTGCCGCCGCTGAACCGTTACCTGTTTATCGAAGGTGGCGCGCTGGCCATCGAGAACTGCCTGAAAGCGGCGATGGATTGGAAGGTCCGCAAAAACATGGCCGCGGGTTTGGGCGAGCGCGGCACCGAAGTGCTGCATTTCCGGCGCGCGTTCCACGGCCGCAGCGGCTACACGATGAGCCTGACGAATACCGACCCGCGCAAGACCGACCTGTTCGCCAAGTTCAGCTGGCCGCGCGTCTCGTGTCCCTGCATCGATTTCTCGCTGCCGCAGAGTGAACGCGAGCGCGACGTCATCGGGCGCGAACAGAAATGCGAAGCGGAGATTCGGAAGTTTTTGGAGGAACGCGGCGCCGACATTTGCGCGATCATCATCGAGCCGATCCAGGGCGAAGGCGGCGACAATCATTTCCGCGGCGAATGGCTGCGCACGCTGCGCAAGATCGCGGACGAGAATGATGTGCTGCTGATCTTCGACGAGATTCAGTGCGGCGCCGGCACCACAGGCAAAGCGTGGTGCTGCGAGCATTTCGGCGTTGTGCCGGACCTCGCCGCATTCGGGAAGAAAATTCAGGTCTGCGGTGTGCTTGCGGGCCCGCGGCTGGATGAGGTGAAGGACAACGCATTCCGTTTGCCCTCGCGCCTGAACTCGACCTGGGGCGGCAACTTCACTGACATGGTGCGATCGAAGCATTACCTGCGCATCATCGAGCAGGAGAATCTGATCGACAACGCGGGAAGCGTCGGCGCCTACTTCGTCGAGCAGCTGCTCGATTTACAGCGCGAATGCAACATGATTTCAGCCGTGCGCGGGCGCGGATTATTCATCGCTTTCGATCTGCCGGACGCGAAGACGCGGGATAACATCTGGCGCGAGCTGTTCGATGCCGGTGTGCTCGCGCTGAAATCGGGCGAACACTCGATTCGTTTCCGCCCGGCTCTTGATATTAGTCAGCAGGTGGTAGACGAAGCCATGGACGTGTTGCGCAAACATTGCCACCCCCGATGAATCGCGGTGGCGGCGGCGCACGCTAATGCAACAGCTCCTCGAGAAGCTCGGCATCGCGGCGGAAAACGATGGCGTTTTCTGCGGCGAATGGCGCGGTGGCGGCAAAGTGATTGAGAAGCACTCGCCCATTGACGGCAAGCTGCTGGCGCGCATCCGCGAAGCATCTGCTGAAGATTACGAGCACACCATCGCGCGCGCTCACGATGCATTTCTAAAATGGCGCGCAACGCCCGCACCCGTGCGCGGTGAAACTGTGCGCCAGCTCGGCAACGGCTTGCGCGAAGCAAAGGCGGACCTGGCCAGGCTGGTCACCATGGAGATGGGCAAGATCATCGCTGAAGGCGAGGGCGAAGTGCAGGAGATGATCGACATCTGCGACCTGGCGGTGGGGCAATCGCGCATGCTTTACGGCCTGACCATTCAATCGGAGCGGCCTCAACACCGGCTCATGGAACAATGGCATCCGCTCGGCATCGTGGCGGTAATCACGGCCTTCAATTTCCCTGTTGCTGTCTGGTCGTGGAACGCCGCGCTGGCCGCGATTTGCGGCGACGCGACAATTTGGAAGCCGAGTGAGAAAACACCGCTGACTGCGATCGCGGTGACGAAGATCGCGCAACGCGTTTGCGAAAGTACGGGCGCTGATCCGGCGATTTTCTCGCTCTTAATCGGCGACCGCCACAGTGTCGGCCAGCCGCTGGCAGCCGACCGTCGCGTTCCGCTTGTCTCTGCCACAGGCTCGACGCGCATGGGCGTTGAAGTCGCCAGAACGGTGCATGGCCGGCTCGGCAAAACGATTCTCGAGCTTGGCGGCAACAACGCGTTGATCGTCTCCAGGAGCGCCGATCTCGAGATGGCCGCGCGCTCGATCTTCTTCGGCGCTGTCGGTACCGCCGGGCAGCGCTGCACCTCGACGCGGCGGGTGATCGTGCACGAATCGATCGCGGACAAGCTGCGCGATCAGCTCCTGTCCGCGTATCGTTCCATGCGGATCGGCAATCCTCTTGATCGCGCCACCACGGTAGGTCCCATGGTCGACCCGCGCGCGGTTGACGCAGTGCAGGATGCGATCGGCACAGTGAAAGCCGAGGGAGGCGAGATGATTTACGGCGGAGAAAAGCTCAATGGCGCGGGGTTTCCCGGCGGCGCTTACATGCGGCCGGCGATCGCGAGCGTCCGGCCTGATTTGGACATCGTGCAACACGAGACCTTCGGACCGCTGCTCTATCTCATGACGTATCGCGATTTCGACGAGGCGATCGCGATCAACAACGGCGTGCCGCAGGGCTTGACTTCGGCTGTTTTCACCAATGACGTGCGCGAGGCGGAGAAGTTCGTGAGCGCGCTGGGAAGCGATTGCGGAATCGCGAACGTGAACACCGGCACGAGTGGCGCGGAAATCGGCGGCGCATTCGGCGGTGAGAAGGAGACGGGCGGCGGGCGCGAGAGCGGCAGCGATTGCTGGAAGAGCTACATGCGCCGGCAGACGAACACGATCAACTACTCAACCGAGCTGCCGCTTGCGCAGGGAATTCAGTTCGGCGCCGGCGAGGGCAGTGCGACGGCCTAAGGCGATCACGACCCTATGGGGGCGTTGCGCGTCGAAATAGTCGCAGGATCAACAAGCAGAGCCCGAAGAGAAAAGCGACGGCTGCGACTGCCGCTGCAGAAGCAAAGAGAACGATTATTCTGGCTTTGACGAAGCTATCGATCAGGAAATTAGACACACTGCGCAATTGTGGGACGTGCGGCATCGTGGCGAGTGTGCCTACCGTGAACGCGATCGATAATGCGATCACGCCACCGAACGCGAACAGCCGGGCCGCAACGGAAAAGCGTCGCCTGCGAGCAAACCAATCGATTACGGAAGCGATCGCCAGAGTTAGCGCACACCAGCCGATCCAAATCATACGGCGGATGCGTTGCTCTCGAGCAAAGATATCGTGGAACACTCGATATCGCGCCGGTATCGCGCCCGCCGAGAATATCGGCAACCGCCCAACGACAGAGAGTAGCTTGGTCATCTCCACTTCGTTGGGTGCTTCGGCCCAAACGTGAGCTTTGAGGCCCATCGCATCGTCGATCGTTTCCTGATGGATCGTACCGTCGTCATTGGTCGTCCGATGCCACGTCACACGGAAGCGACCCAGTCGCGACTTCACTGCGGTACGGCTTGGCTTGAACTCGCCCGGGGCCCCGCCGACGTAAAATTCGACCGTGCCGGTTAACGGCGGATGCGGTTCTCCGTAATAAACGCTGAAGTCGGGGCCCTCAAGGACCTTCCACGTAAACTGGTCTGCCGGCACGGGCCCGAGGAATTTCGCCAATTCGTCCGGGGAAAGTGGCTGGGGACCGCGGCCGGCTCCTTCTGCCGCGACACTGAAAAGTGATGCGATGGCTGCAAGCCCCGAGACAAAAAAATAAGCGCGGCGCACGGCGAAAGTATCACCTAGCGTGACAGAATAGCGGAAACGGGCGAGAATTGCATGCATGAGCACAGCGACTCTCGACGGAAAACAACGCGCGGCGGAATTACGTTTTGAATGGCCGCTTTGTTACGAGGCTGAGAACTTCGTTATCAGCCGGATCGACGCGTTTGCGCAACAGAACACATTCGCGCGCGAGCTTTCCCGCCGGATGCGCGATGAGACCGG
>JBKPQR010000036.1:0-39735 GCA_046734175.1 Verrucomicrobiota bacterium
GTCCCGTTCGACAAAATCCATCACGGTAAAATCCCGTGAGCGGATTCCGGCAGCAGCATTGCAATTCGGTCCCGAGCACGTTTGTCGCCATAATCGGGATACGTAAACTCGCCATTCGCCATGAGCAAAACAGTTATCGCCTACTGGTTGCAGCCGGCCCCACCCGCTCGCGAATCATTAGCTCAGATCATCCACCAGCTTGCCGCACGCTTCGACGCGCCGGCTTTCGAGCCGCATCTCACGGTTTTGACCGCACCCGGTGCATCGCGTTCTCCCGCCGAAGTGCTCGACGAACTCCGAAGCGCCGCAATCGAACTTCCGGTCATTGGACTCGGGGCCTCGGGGCGATTCACGAAAACGCTCTTCGTTCGAATGGCTAAAACAGAAGCACTTCAGCAATTGAGCGACACCCTGGCGAAGCTGAGCGGCACGTCGAAACGCAAGCTTGCCGATCCCCACGTCAGCCTTCTTTACAAGCGCTTGCCCGAACGGGCCAAGCAGGACCTGATCGCATCCATATCGCTGCCGTTTGAGGTCATCACCTTCCGCTCCCTTTGCGCGATGCGCTGCGCTTCACCCACACGAACCGCGGACGACGTGCGCGCGTGGCGACTGCTTGCCACTCAAAATTCGAAGATGCGATAAGGCTTGTCGCCGCTCTTGCGCAAAAGCGGCGCGGAAATGTTGTGAACAGGGATGCCGGTGCTCGTTGTCCCCTCGCCGGTTCCGTTGTGGGCGTGACCGTGAAAAACCGCGGTGGCGCGAAATCGATTGATCGGTTCTTCCAGCCGGCTTGAGCCGAGAAAAGCGAAGATCTCCGGGTCTTCTCCCTGCACGGTCTCCCGAATGGGCGCGTAATGCAGCACCACGATCTTTGTCTCAGTCTGCAATTTTGCCAGCGCCTGTTCCAGACGCACGGCCTGATCGATTGCTTCCTGCACGAACTGCTTGATCAGCGGCTCGCCCCACGCGTTCAACATCCGCCGGCCGAAACCGCCGCCGAATCCGCACACGCCCGCGAAGCCGATGCCGTTGATTTCATGGGCCGCGCCATCGAGCATGATCACGCCAGCCTGATCGAGGACCCTCGCAATCAATTCCGCTTGGCCCGATTCGAAATCGTGGTTGCCCAAAAGAGCGAGCGCCGGAATGCGCAAGGCGCCATGCAAATCAGCCACCAGCTCCTCCGCTTCTTCCGCCAGACCGTAATCGGTAAGGTCTCCGCAAAGGAGCAGCACATCGGCGCTCCGGGAAATTTCAGCAAAAATGTCCGACATTGAGCCGCGCGAATGTTTGCCATAATGGATGTCTGCGGTAGCGGCGACGCGCAGCTTGCTCATCGCTTACCAAACGGATGCGCCCGGAAGAGCGGACGTTCACGCGGAAAGTGATGCCCTCAAAGCGCAGACGAGTTGCGTATCATAGCGCGTGAATGAAAACGCGGCCCCCCCGCCAGCATCGGCCGCCTTTTGCCAGCGCGCCATGGACTTGCTGGGCGCGCATGACATTCCATTCCTTCTCGGCGGCGCCTACGCTCTCTCCATTTATACCGGGCTGGCACGGCACACCAAAGATGTCGATTTCTTTCTGCGCGGGAGTGATGTCGATCGCACGCTCGCACTGTTTGAAGCGCACGGATTTCGCGGCGAGAAAACCTTCCCACACTGGCTGGCGAAGATTCATTCCGGAGAAAATTTCATCGATCTGATTTACGGCGCCGGCAATGGCTTATGCGAAGTCGATGACTCGTGGTTCGAACGGGCGCATGATGAGGAATTCCTAGACAAAAAAGTGAAAGTCATCGCGCCCGAAGAAATCATCTGGATGAAAGCATTTATCCAGGAGCGCGAGCGCTTCGACGGGGCCGATATCGTGCACCTCATCCAGAGTTGCGCCGAAAAGATCGATTGGGGCCACTTGCGAGATCGCTTCGGAGCGGATTGGCGCGTGCTCCACAGCCATCTCGTTCTTTTCGGCTACATTTTTCCGTCCGAGCGTCATCGGATTCCGGCCGGGCTGCTGCACGAGATGAGTGAACTCCTGGATCGCGAGCAGAGAACGCAATTCAACGAAAGAATTTGCCGCGGCACCCTCCTCTCGCGCGCGCAATACCTGCCTGATGTCAATGAACGCGGTTATCGCGATGCGCGGCTGGAGCCGCGAACGGCGATGGATAAAAATGACGTGGAGCGTTGGACCGCGGCGATGGCGAAAGAAAATGTGAACGTTCCCGCCGGCGCGAAGCCCTCCTCCTCCTCCTGAGCGAAGTCGAAGGATCCCGCGGAAGTTTCCTTAATGGTTCGGGCACGCGATCTCTCGACTTCGCTCCGGATGAATTAACTTCAATATCATGAGCGACATCGTAGGGATCGATCTCGGGACCACGAATTCGCTCATCGGCATCGTCGAATCAGGTTTCCCGATTTTGCTCGCGGACGAAGATGGCGGCCGGTTGACGCCTTCAGTTGTGCATTTTCGAGAGGAAGGCGAGCCGCTGGTGGGAAAGGCAGCGCTGCGCGCGCGCGCGGCGTCGCCCGGCAGAACGGTTTACTCGATCAAGCGTTTGATCGGCGTCCGTTGGGCCGAGGCGACGAAGGAAAAGCTCGGCTACGAGCTGAGGGAGACGCCCGCCGGATTCAGCAATGTCGTGATCGGCGACCGCGAATTTTCGCCTGAGGAAATCTCGGCCCTTATTTTGCGGCGATTGAAATCAAACGCGGAGAAGGCGCTCGGGCGCGAGATCAACCGAGCAGTCATCACGGTGCCGGCCTATTTCAATGACGCGCAGCGCGGCGCGACCAAACGCGCGGGCGAGCTTGCCGGATTCACGGTTGAGCGAATAATCAATGAGCCCACCGCGGCTGCCCTGGCGTTCGGCCTCAATCGGGCCACGTCAAAATCGAAAGTAGCCGTTTACGATCTTGGTGGCGGCACTTTCGACATCTCCATCCTGCAGTTGAACGATGGCCTCTTCGAGGTGCTCGCGACCAACGGCGACACGCATCTCGGCGGCGATGACATCGATAATGCCTTGATTGAACATCTCAGGCCGCAGATTTCCGATTTGCCCGCAGCGCAAAGATCGCGTTTTCGCGATGCGCTGATCGCGGCGAAACACAATCTCTCGATTGAAACCGAAGCTTTGATTGAGCTTCCGTTCCTGAGCGGAAGTCAAAGTCTCGGCCTTAAGTTAACGAGAAACGAACTAGAGCAGGTTGCGCGTCCGATCCTCGACCGCACGCGCTGGCATTGCGCGCGTGCCCTGGCTGATGCGAAATTGGCGGCTGCCGATCTCGATGAAGTGATAGTCGTCGGGGGAGCAACGCGAATGCCGCTTGTGCGCGAGATCGTGCGCGACATCTTTGGGCGCGAGCCGAATACCTCGCAAAACCCGGACGAAACGGTGGCAATCGGTGCGACCATTCAGGCCGGAATTCTGGCAGGCACGATTCGGGAGGTTCTTTTACTCGATGTCACGCCGCTCTCGCTTGGGATCGAGATTTTCGGCGGGCTGATGAATGTGATCATTCCGCGCAACTCGACGGTTCCAACCAAGGCGGGCGAGATGTTCACCACTGCGGTAAACAATCAACGCGCGATGTCGATCAAAGTTCTGCAAGGCGAGCGGGAGATGGCGCGCGACAATTGGATGCTGGGTGAGTTTGAGATCGAATTTGACCCCGCGCCCAAAGGTGTACCCCGCGTCGGCGTCCAATTTGAGATCGATGTGAACGGAATCCTGCACGTGCTCGCGCGCGACACGAAGAGCGGGAGGGAACGGGTGGTGAAGATGAAGAGCGCGGTGGACGTCTCCGATGAGGCGGTGGAGAAAATGCTTGGCGATTCACTGGACTACGCGTTTGAAGATATGAGCGAACGCGCCTGGACGGAAGCGAAGCTAAAAGCCGTAGAAATGTTACAAGCGGTCGAATCGATGATGTTTCAGCACCGGGATGCAATCAGTGAGCAGGAAAGCGGACAGATCGCGGCTGCGACTGAGGAAGTGCGCGCTGCCATCAACAGCCTGACCCTGACACGGCTACAACGCGCCAACGCGGCCCTGGATGAAGCAACGCAGAGCCTGGCAGCGACCGCTTTGCAGAAAGCGATGGCTGAAAGGGAATGAGCGATCATGCCGCGCGCGAGCCGATTCTATCCGAGTTCGCGGTACCAATTAAGGCGTTGGAGTGGGTGTGCCCGGTGATGGCGATGATGCCGGAGCGGAGGGAGTGGCTGACGCTGCCGGCTGGGGCTTTTGCATCAGCTCTTGCAGCATCTTCTTCTCTTCAGGAAAGAGCGGCCCGGCATTGGCTGCCTCAATGAATTCGCGCGCAGCATCCGGCTGATTTTCATCCAGGAGGAGGATCGCTGCGTAAACCGCGTGATGTGGTTCGTGCAGTTTGTTGGTGGGCAACTTCTTCAAAACTTCCACGCCTTCGCCGGTGCGACCCTGTGAATAAAGCGACAACGCTTGGGCGATCGCACACGCGGGCTCGCCCGGCGCCTGCTCAAACGCCTCTTTCGCCACCCGCTGCCCTTCATCGATGTTGCGCTCGAGCAGGAGTGAGAGGCGCGCATACTCGGCCGCAATGATTGGCTCATTTGGCGAGGTCTCATGCAAGCGCATGGCCGTGAGATAAAGATTGGGCAGATCGTTGTTAGCACGGTAAATTTCGAAGAGAGCATCGAGCGCTTCGCGTCGTGTCAGCGGATTGTGCGCGACACGCAGCCAGAGTTGCTCGGCTTCGCTGGGCAAATTCCATTTTGACGCCAGACGCCCGAGGCGAATCTGCCGTTCTGGGTTCTCCTCGCAGGCGCGCTCTGCCGCTTGCCAGAGCGAGGCGAACTCAGCATCGGCTGAGGCCTGGCGAACCTGGCGGGCGGCAAAAGCCTGATATGCCAGGCGCAGGTACTCCCATTCGCCCCACGAGCCGCCGCGGGTCCAGCGGCGAAGGCGCGACCAATTTTTTTGCGCGGCGAGCGCATCGGCGATTTCCACTGCGGGCGGCGGCACGGTGGTAATTTCCGGCGGAAGTTTTTCGCTCCAGCGAATGACTTCACTGGCCATGCCATTGTTGTTCAACCAGCCGAGAAGCAGCGCGAGGTCCTCGCCATTGCGCACCGCGGCCGGCTTCACCTTGTCAAGCAGCGCGGCGAATTTTTTCTGATCGAGCTGTTTAAAAAAATCGAGACAAAGAAGGTAATCGGAGAAGGTCACCTCTGGGCTCATTTGCAGATCTTGCGCGTAACGGTTGGCCGCTTCGGGGTCGCGATGCTGCACGGCATCGTTCAGCAGCGCGCGCAACGCTCCAGCGCGGAATGTCGGATTTCGGGCCAGCCGCTGAAGTGTCTCCCGCGCCGGATCACTTCGCTCCGCTTCTGGCGCTTTGATGCGAACAACGGCAAGATTGAATCGGTAGGTTTCGTTTTGCGGTTCCTTTTCGAGCGCGGCCGCAAAATGGCGCTCGAGTCCGGTCTCATCCCCCTGAGCTCGGGCGAGCCAGCCGGCGACAACGTTATAAGGAGCGCTGTCGCGCTTTTCCGGGGGCACACTTTCGAGAGCTTTCCGCGCAACATCGAGCTGACCGAAACGCAGCGCGGCCGAAGCGAGATTGAGCTGACTATCGACGTCGCGTGGTCGCAGCCGGGCAATCTGTGCCCGCCACGCCACGGTCTCGGCGCGATTTTGTTTTTCGCTTGCTTCGGCCAGAATGCGAAAGGCGCTGAGCGAATCCGGATCGATGCGCAAAGCCTGCTGTGCGGCAGCACCGGCCGCGGTGAGGTTTCCCTTCTTCAAGTCCTCCTCAGCCTGTTTCAAAAAGCGCGATTCACGCCAGCTGTTGACCAGCTTCGGTCCGGTGGTGAGAACAAGAAGACACAAACCAAATCCCGCGGCCACCGCGAGAGCGAGCATGAAGGCGCGGTTTGGCCGAGATCGCGTCCGCTGAGCACGCGCCGACCTGACGCGGCGCCGCCGCGGATGCTTTACCCGAGTGGTCATCGCTGTTTCACGCGCGCGCGCAGTTCGCTTCTCAACTGCGCACAATTCGCATCACGCGCGCACTGGTTCAGCCCTTGCTTCGGCTTCCGCTTCTTGCACCACCGGAACGTCCTCGATCGTGTCGATGACTTCCTCGCGCAGGCGTTCGCCCCAGACATATCGCGCGAGCAACACTTTGATTGTGGCGGTTAGCGGAACCGCCAAAAGCGGTCCGAGTAGCCCGCCAATGAGCAACCCCCACACGAAAATGGCAACGATGACCGTCATCGGATGCAAACCGACTGAATGCCCGACGATGCGCGGCGCGTAAAACAAACCTTCCAGATTTTGCACGATGATGAAGATCAACGTGACGAGCACCGGATGGGTCCAGTCGCCCCACTGCGCGGCGGCGATGATGACCGCAGGAATCCAGCAAAGGATGATGCCGATGTATGGAATCATCGTGAGCACGGCCACGAGCACGCCGATGAGCGGGGCGAAGTTCAGGCCCGGTGGCGGCAGAAACGAAAGCGTCGTGCCGATGAGAATGCCATCCACGAGACAGACCAAAAGCTGGCCGCGAAAATAGGCGATGACGTAAGAATTGATCTGAAGAAGAACAGCCGCGACTTCATCCTTGAGAGGCGAATTGCGCAGGGGCAGATATTCCTTCCAGCGCCGCTGAATGGCGGGTCGCTGCTGCAAAAGAAAGAAGAGGTAAATCGGCACCATGATAAGGCTGAGGAGAAAGCCGGTGATGCCGAGAAACCCGCCGATGCTCTTCTTCAGGATCTGCCAGATTTTGTCAGTGAAGTTCGGCAGTTGTTTTTCCAGGTTTGGCAGTTGTTTCTCCACAACCTCCTGAATGTGCTGCCGTTCCGCGCTGGTGATTTTCGCCGGCGCAGGCCTGATCTCTTCCCGCGGCGGGCTGGCTGCGGCCGCGGCATTGCCCGAGTTTCCCTCGGGTTGAGTCGATACCCGCGGCGTCGGCGCCGGTGAGGCGAGTAACCATTTCACCAGACCGTTTGTCCGGGTTTTGTCGTTCCCGCCGAAGGTTTTTTCGTAACGGTAAATAACGTCGACTAACTGATCGCGCGCTTTGATGGTGTAGGCGGGAAGCTCGCGCGCGAGGTTCGAGCTTTGCACCCCGATCACCGGCACCAGCCACGTTCCAAGCGCGACAAGACCCACCGCCGCGATGCCGAACAGGAGCGCGATCGCCTTCAAACGGCTGAGGCCACTCTCGGTCATGCGCGTGACCACTGGGTCGAGCAGGTATGCGAGAATAACGGCGATGGCGACGGGGATCAGAATCGGCTGAAGGAAGCTGACGACGTTGGCCGCGATCCAAACCGTGGCGACAAGCACGAAAATGAGGAAGCAAATAGCCAGTGCGCTCAACGCGGACCAGATAGACTTCCGCTGCCATTCAGTGGGGTAACGCCTCGCGCTGGCTTTGCTCACGGCTTCACCGGGCCTGATTTGCTGATCTGAGTTTTGTGCGCGTCGATCTTCGCCGCAAGGCTGGCATTCGCCGGATCAATCGTCTTTGCTTTTTGCCATGCTTCCAGCGCCTGCGGCACGCGATTGAGCTTCAGGTAAACGTCGCCCAGGTGCTCGAACACGACGGCATCTTGCCGCGGCATATTCTGAATCGCGCGCTGCAGATTTTCCAATGCCTGATCGTATTTGCCCTGCCGGTATTGCACCCAGGCCATGCTGTCGAGATAGGCGCCGTTTCCTGGATCGAGCTGAAGCGACCGCTTCACCGCGTCCTCCGCTTCGTCCAGATGCATGTTTTGCTCCGCCCACATGTAGCCGAGGTAATTGTAAGGCTCGGCTGCGTTCGCGGGGTCCATGGCAATGGCTTTGCGGAAAAGCTCAGCCGCCTTGTCATAAAGTCCCGCTTCCTCCGCCGCCGCTCCGTAATCCAGAAAGAAGCGCGGCTTTAACATCTCCGCGTTGGAATTCTGCGCTTCGTTCAGCGCTTCCTCGAAGGTGACGATTGCTTCCTTCGGCTTCTTGGCCTCGCGCAGGGCAAGGCCGAGGTAGTAGGCAAATTCGGGTGCATCGGGATAACGCAGCCGGGCCTCCTGGAGCACAACCTGGGCGCGTTCCGGCTGTTTTAACGCGCCGAGCAGCAGTTCTGCCAGGCGCAAAGAAGTGGCCGGATGGTTCGGGTTGATGAGCAAGCTCTGCTCGTAGTTGGCCGCCGCTTTTTTGAACTCCGCCGTCGCTGCGTCGCTTTGATTGGCACGGAGGAGCGCGCGCGCCTCGTCGTCATGGAGCTGGGCAAGCAATTCGTAAGGCTCATATTTTTCCGGCTGCTCCTTGATGATCGCTTCAAGAGTTTCGATCGCGCGCGCGCGTTGGTTTGTGAGAACGAAACCAGTAGCGAGCTTCTCACGCACTCCGGCATCTTCCGGTTGCAGCTCAAGCACCCGCAGGTAAAGCGGGAGCGCTTCCCGGATTTGCTGAGTGGAGGCGAGGTAATCGCCCACTTCCTTTAGCACCGCCGCGTTGTCCCGAGCATTCGCCGCGGCCTTGTTAAAGACCCTATTGACAATGGCGAGCTGGGCCGGTGACGGGGTCGCGTCAGGCTTCAAGATAATCGATGAATAAAGCCGACCGAGCTTTGTCCAGAAAACCGGATCGTCGGTCTGCGTCTTGTTAGCTCGATCGAGCGTCTCGACCGCCCTCTTTTCGTCTGCCGCGGCCACGTAGATCTCGAACAGCCGCTGATAACCATCGATTCTCTTCGGGTCGAGCGCGATGCCTTTGTTGGCAAAGGCGACCGCCTGATCGAGCTTTTTCAAATACTTCGCGTAAATGAACGCGAGCTCGAAATACGGCTCCGGTGCGTTCGGGCGCGCCTTCATCGCGTCTTTCAAAACATCGATCGCCCCTGGATAATCATCGTCGCGGCTGAGCAGGGCCGCCACTCGCACTGCCAGCTCGATTTGTCCCGGATCGACATTGAGCACCTGGCGATACGCCTCCAACGCGTTCTCGATCTCGCCGTTCTCCTCAAAATTGATCCCTTCGACAAAATGCGCGAGCGCTTCCGCTTTGTGTTCGCCGTCCGGCCGCAGCGTTAAATCTTTGCCCGGGAGAAGCGCGAGCGAATCATCGAGCAGCTCCGGCTTTTTGATAAGCTCGCGCGGCGCAGCGATTCGGCCGGCGCGCCGCGGCGCGGCGTGCAGAGTTTCGCCGCTGCCCCCCATCGCAAGCAGCAGCGCGACGTAAGCTGCGTGCCTGCGCCGAATCATCCTCTGAATTTACCCGCGAGCGCCAGGAGAGGCAAACCGCCGGCGCGGGCTCAGGTCTTGTAACGCAGACGCTTTTTGTGGCGATTTTCCTTCATACGCTTGCGGCGCTTGTGCTTGGAAATTTTTGCCTTGCGTCTTTTCTTCAGTGAACCCATGCGTGCGTCTAGTCTGCGGTGGCGGTGAGGGCCAACGCAAGCACCACTTCAATCCTGCGGCAAACACTTTCCTTCGGCCCCGCGCCGATCAGGGAATTCACTTCTCGAAGAGTATAATCAGCAATCCCACCAGCAGAAGAAGGATGCCTATGACTCCGTTCTCATGCGCTTCAATCCAGCGAAAACGGATGGTGCGAATTCCAGCGAGCGTAAGCCAGGTGAAGAAGAGCATCCCGGCCACAGTGGCAATGGAAAGAATCAGTGTGAGCAAAACAAAGCCCGCCCAGCCGAAGCGAATTCCGGTGACGTAAATCGGAAGAAAACCTTCACAGGGCGAAAATGTGAGAAGAGCAAACAAGCTCGCGATCGTCATTCGGTCCGAAACGCGTGAGCGCGGAACATCCACTACATGCTCATGCTCATGCTCATGCTCATGCTCATGCTCATGCTCATGCTCGTGCTCATGCTCATGCTCATGCTCGTGCTCGTGCTCGTGCTCCTTTGAATGTTTGCCAAGCGGATGCGAATGGCTGTGCCCACCGCCCGTTTGCTGTCGCCAAATGAAAAAAAGGCCGAGCATTACCAGCACGCCGCCCGCAATCCACGGAAACCACGCGCCGATGCGGGCGCTTATCGCCACACCGAAAACGGTCAGGAGCAAACCGAGGACCGCGGTGGCGAGGACATGGCCGGTCCCGGCGAGCGCAGTCACGCCAAGTGTCCTGGCATGGCTCCAGCCTTGCGCCCTGCCTGCTGCCACAAACGGCAGCCAATGGGTAGGAATGGCTGAGTGGAGAAATGCCACGCTGAAGCCTGTCAAGGCGATGCTGGTCAGCACCGTTTCATTCATGCGCATTGCGGGCGGTGGGACGGTCATCAGATTGTCAATGCGAAGTCGGGCTGGTGGGATTTGAACCCACGACCTCCTGCACCCGAGGCAGGCGCGCTACCAAGCTACGCTACAGCCCGCGACTGACAAAGTTGACATGTTCCGCTCAATTACCGCGAGTGACAAGAAGCAATGCGTGACGGCAAATTGCCCTCCTCAAACTGCACTCCGGCAAACCCTCGCCATCGATATTGTAAAACAGGTTTGACAAGAGCGCCGCAGCTTTCCAGATTTCCGATTCGTTTTGGCCTTATCACGATGTTCGGTTCGCGTCTGTCTTCCGTCTCCACTGCGCCCCTATTGCCTGCAATTGTCCTCTTTCCGGGCACGCCCACACGCACCGCGCATTCATCGCGAATTATGACGACTCAACTCCTGCAGGAAGCCGCTCAAGTCATTCCCAACCCGCAAGTGCTCATCAACGTCGTTTCGAAGCGCGTTCGCCAGCTCGGTCTCGGCCATCGGCCCATGGTAGAAGTCGGGCCGCGCGCCTCCCTCACCGATATCGCGCTCAAAGAAATTATCGCCGGCAAGCTCACATTCGAAGAGCAAACGGCGGGTGACGGCGCAGCCTAGTCCGTTCCTGCGCTCGCTCGGTCATGGCTGCCGAGACGATCTTAAATCGCAAAGCGCTGCGCGACTTTCACATTCTCGAGCGCTACGAAGCCGGCCTTGAACTGAAGGGGAGCGAAGTCAAATCCATTCGCGCCGGCAAAGCCAATATTAACGACGCCTTTGCTCGCATCGAAAAAGGCGAAGCGTTTCTCTACAACGCCGACATCCAGCCTTACGAGCGCGCCAGTCACGAAGTCCCCGCGGCCAAACGCGTGCGCAAACTTCTCCTGCACCGGGCGGAGATCGATAAGCTCTACGGTGAAACGCAGGTGGCCGGCCGCGCGCTCGTTGTTCTGAATCTGCACTGGAAAAATGGCCGATTAAAAGCGGAGCTCGGGGTGGCGCAGGGAAAGGTCGCCCGTGATAAGCGCGCCGATCTAAAGAAGCGCGCCACCGATCGGGAGACGGCGCGAGAAGTCGCGCGTTTCAACCGCAAGCACGGCTAAACAGTCATCTCGAGGTGAACTCGAGGGATCCCGTTGCGCCACCTTTAGCGTATTCTATGAGATGAAACGTTCCTCTCTGGCCGTTCTCGGCGGAGTCGCGCTCGGCGCTTGGGCGCTCAGTCGCGCGATTGGCAGCAGTTATTCCTTTGCCGGTAAAGTCGTGCTTATCAGTGGCGGCTCGCGCGGACTCGGCCTCGTCATCGCTCGCCAGCTTGCGAAAGAAGGCGCACGCATCGCCCTGCTCGCGCGTGACGAAGAGGAACTCGCGCGCGCGCAGATCGACCTCAAAGGACGCGGCGCTGAAACGCAGACCATTGTCTGCGATCTGACGAGTCGCGATCAAATCGCCGCTGCCGTCAATCAAGTCGTGTCGCGCTTCGGCCGCGTCGATGTTCTTATCAACAATGCCGGCATCATCGAGGTGGGCCCGCTCGAGCACATGAGCCGTGAAGACTTCGAACGCTCCCTCGCCGTCCACTTCTGGGCGCCATATGAACTCACGATGCGCATCTGGCCGATGATGAAAAAACGAGGCGGAGGGCGTATTGTGAACATCTCATCGATCGGCGGCAAAATTGCAGTGCCGCATCTCGCGCCTTACTGCGCCGGCAAGTTCGCGCTCACTGGCTTCTCCGATTCCGTCCGTGCCGAGCTCGCGCGCGACGGCATCTTCGTCACCACCGTTGCTCCCGGCTTGATGCGCACCGGCTCGCATCTCAACGCTCAATTCAAAGGCGAACACGATAACGAGTTCGCATGGTTCTCCTTTTCCAACGCCATGCCGGGAATTTCGATCAGCGCCGAACGTGCGGCTGCGAAAATCATCGCCACCTGCCGTCGTGCCCAACCATCACTCACGCTGACGTACGCTGCCCGCCTGGCCATCGCCGGTAACGCCCTCGCGCCAAACCTCACCGGCCACGTGATGAAGCTCGCGAACAATTTTCTTCCGCCTGCCGCCGATGCCAGCGGTGACCGCTTGCAAAGCGGCTGGGAAAGTCGCGCCCGCGAATGGCGCGGCCTCACGGCGCACCTCAACGCCGCCACCGCGCGCAACAACGAAGAAAAGCAGTGAGCCCGCAGCGGCTCTTCGTCGCCATCGATCTGCCGGATGACATGGCGGAGCGGCTCGTCGCGCTTCATCCGCATTATCGCGGCCTCACCTTTTCCCCGGTCCCGCAAATTCATCTTACGCTCGCCTTCTTCGCCAGCGTGCTTGCCGAAACAGCAGAAGCGCTCAAGGAAAAACTCGCCGCGATTTCTTTTCGCGCCTTTTTTCTCCCGGTCATCGGCCTCGGCACTTTCTCAAAGCGCGGTCAGCCATACGTTCTTTGGATCGGCGTGGGACAGGCACATCCGCACCTGTTTCAACTGCACAAGCGCGTGAACGAGGCTGCGCTCGCGTGCCATCTGCCCATCGAAGAACGCGCCTGGACGCCGCACTTCACGCTCGCACGCGCTCGCGGCATCTCCGCGGCGCTGATGAACTCGTTCCTGAAAACACATCGCGACTTTGATGCGGGGATGTTCCGTGTCGAGGAATTCCACCTTTATCAAAGCACGCTCACGCCGGCCGGCCCTGTCCACCGGCGCGATTTAACGATTCACGCGATCACGTAACTCTCAGGCGGAGCGAAGTCGAAATATTCGCGGCGAACCCTTTCAGATCAGTAGTTCGTGATCCGCTGGGTTTGCGCTTAGGATGACGACACCACCTTCGTGGGGACAAGAATGCCATCACGCATGCCATGGATGAGTTTCTTGTCCGCGGGCACAATCGTCGTGAGCGCACCGCGCATTTGCACACGATCGCCTTCGACAAAGTAATACGGGCAGAGCCGCACCCGTCCTCTCATCATTTGCATCTCCCCGCTTTCACTCCCGAAATGCGGATGCTGAAAGAGCGCGCCTTTGTGAAACTGCTGCATGATGGCGGGCTGTTTTTCGAAATTTGCCAGTGCGTTTTCGATTTGGCGCTCCCACTCTGAGTGCGGCAAATCTGCTCCGAGCACAACACCACGACTGCCCCAGCCCAACGGAGAGAAGCCGCTTACTTTCAGAAGCAGATCTCGGTGTTTCTGACTGAATTTCGCCGCTTCGCGCCAGTCCTGAATTTCGAGCCGCGGGATGACGGCATGCTGCGGCAGCGGCGTGGGGTCAAGCAGCCAGGAGTACGGGATCACTTCCTGCAATTTATAGAAATACTTCTCCCCCAGCTCCCTTCGCCAGAACTCCCGCAGCGGTTGCAGCCAGAAAAGCGCGAACCACAACTTTTCCTCCAGAAATGGCTTTAGGGGCGGCGTCACCCGCACGGCGCCGGCACCGGCAGCTTGGAGCAGCGCGGCGCTGTTCGGAATGTTTGGCAGATCAAACAACTCAAAAAACCGGTAAACGTCGCGGCCATTCTGCGGCTGGTAATGCTCGGCGTTCGTCGCGCGCCAGTTCCTGCCGGAGAACAGCTCGTTCAATTCCCGCGCCAGCCAATTCATCTCCGGGCGATACGTTGCCGATTCCTCTGAGATGACGATGTCGCCGCCATCCGGCAGCACGCTCGCGAAGCCATCGAGCATTCCGCGCGCGCCGCCGATGACATCTTCTCCTAACGAGCTGTAGGTGCGATTCAGCCATGCCGTTAACCCTATGCCGCCTGGGACGGAATCAATCTCGGCGATGATATAACCGTTTTCCGTCAGGATGAGATCAGGCCGGATGACACGGGCCAGCTCATCTCGAAAAATCTTCTGCCGTGCCAACTCCACCAATTCGGCTGGCTTTCCCGCATCGAGATAACGCGCAATCCACTCCGGCTGCTTGCCGCGCGCGCTCAGTTGATACAGTTGATTGCAGGCGCGCTGAAAAACGAAAAGCCGATGACCGAGCTGCTCCAGGTCGGCGGCAAGCTTCTGCGAAATCGGGAACGCTTCCGGCGAAATGAGCCAGTCCTTTTCCGCGAACAGACCTTCAGCCGGCATCGCACTGCGAATCGCCTCCAGCTTGTCGTCAGCGGTCAGAACCATGCGTTTTCCATGTTCCATGCTTCGCGACGCGAGACAAATGAGACGCCACGCTCAGCGTCCGGCGGCGAGCCTTTTCAGCGCCAGCTTCACCAACTCCTCAGCCGTTTTGTCCTTCCCTTCCCTCTCCTGCAGCTCACGCACCGTTTTATGCGCATCAACCTGTTTGTAGCCGAGCGCGATCAATCCCAGCACCGCTTCGTTGGCCTGCTCCTGTTCTGCTGTGGGCGCATGCGTCGCGCTCGCCGCTTCCCAGGCCGCTGCCACTCCCACCTTGTCCTTTAACTCGAGCACGATTCTCTCCGCCGTCTTTTTCCCAACGCCGCTGATTTTCGATAACGATGCCGCATCCGAATTCACCACTGCGGTTTTAAAATTGCCCACGCTCATCCCGCTCAAGACCGCCAGCGCCAGTTTCGGGCCGATGCCACTGACGTTGTTGACGAGCAAACGAAACAGGTCCCGCTCCGCCGCCGTCATGAATCCGTAAAGTGTCTGCGCATCTTCGCGCACATGCAGATGAGTGAGAATCTCGACCGCATGGCCCGCAGCCGGAAGCTTATCATAACTGGAGAGCGGAATGAGCACCTCGTAGCCCACGCCATTCACATCGATCGTGGCCTGTGTCGGCAGCGCGTGCGCCAGGCGGCCGTGGAGAAATGTGATCATCTGTCTCGACTATAGCGGCAGTCTATGACCGCCGAAACTTCGCGGCGAGGTTCACAAATTCCGATCGGTGATATGTTCATTGCTTCTTCAGCAACATCGTCACGTCCACCCGCTCGCCCCTGGCCATGTTCCAACCCTGCGAGTGATACTTACGCCAGCTTGAATCAATTTGCGGAACGAAACGTGTGACGGAGCTGGTTGGCAAAATCACAAAACGAGGCCCCGCTTCGCTCAAAAATGCAGCTGCATCCTTTCCCCTGAGGGGCGTCATAAAACCGGAAATATCATGCCGGAAATACCAAACCAGACTCGGCTCGGTGTATTCAACAGCGGCGAAGCTCATTTCGCGGCGAAGCTCCGGCCGGCTTTCGCGAGCGAGCGCGTAACTCGGCACGAGTTTGGAGAAAATCGGCGGAACGATCAGCGCGACCAATACAAGGACAGCAGCCGTGCACCACGCCATTGCACGCGAGAGTTGCAGAACCTGCGCGCGCCGGCCCATCAACAATGCCAAAAGAGGAAACGCCGGCAGAGTGTAATGCGGCAACTTCGTTTTCACCAAGGTGAAGATGGCGAAGATAATGAGGGCACCGGTGAGCAGGTAATTGTCATTCGCGTCGCGCGCACGCCGAATATTTTTCCAGAGCGCGGGCAGCTTAAGCGACCAGGGGAAAAAGCTGGCAAACACAGTGAGAAAATAAAACGGCAGCAGCGCGAGATAAGTGGCGAAGGAATTCGGGCCGTGGCCTTCCATCGTGGCCACCGACCGACCAACGACATGCTTGCCGATGCCGATCCGAAAAAAATCTCCGTGGGTGCGCACGAGCGCAGGGATGCCCCAGGCACAAACCAATGCCAACATCAGCACGATTCCGCCGACGAGATGGAGGCGAACTTTTTCGCGAGAAAAAAAGGTGCGCGCGATGAGTGCGGTAAGCAGCGGGGTCCATCCGATAGGTCCTTTGGCGAGGAAGGCGAGTGCAAGCGAGATGTAGAAGAGCCAGAAGAATTTCCTGGCTGAACTCCCGCGCAGCAACTCCCACAGAGCCCAGTGCGCGAGCGCGACAAAGAGCACGAGCCACATGTCCGCCACTGCCGCCTTCCCGTGCACAAAAGTTTGCAGGCATAGCGTAAAGATTGCCGCCGCCCACCAACCGGCGTTCCCGCTTTGCAAAGACGCGCCCCAGGCCAGCAATACCACCGCCACGAGCGAAGCGGCGATTGCGGTCGGAAATCTCGCCGCAAAATCATTTTCGCCAAACAGGCGATAGCTCGCGATTTGGAACCAGTACGTCAGCGGTGGTTTGTCATAACGCGGTTCGTTGTTGAAAAAAGGAACAACAAAATCCGCCCGTTGCCGCATCTCACGCGAAGCCTCAGCAAAGCGTGGCTCATCGCGGTCGATCAAGGGCAGACTCCACGTTCCAGCCGTGTGGAAAAGCAGACACGCCAGGAACAACCCGGTGTAATTGCGCATTGCCGCTCGCGACATTGGACCGGAGAGTAGCAGCCGTTCGCGTGAAAACGGAAAGCGAAATCTGCCGCCAGAAGTTTTGGCTGCTCGCCGCCGTGCTCGCTCTTCTCGCTGTTCTGCTCGCTTTTCTTCTCGACGCCAGCGCCGCCTCATGGATCAACGCTCGCGCTCCAGCTTTAGCAAAGCGCTCCGCGGTTTTTATCAGCCGTATCGGTGATTGGCCGGCGCACGTCGCGCTCGGGCTTCTCGGACTAGGCGTCGCTTACCTCACCCAGAACAAATGCTGGACGCGCGTGTTTCTCGCCATGCTCATCGCCTGCGCAGTGGCCGGTCTGGCCGCGCGGATTATTAAGATCGCTTCTGGCAGAGCCCGACCCTTTGTTCAAACCGAAGCCGCCTGGAACGGTCCGCGTTTCAGCGCCAAATACAATGCCTTCCCATCCGGTCACACCGCCTCCTCGACCGCTTTCTTCATGGCACTGTTCCTCAGCCGAAAAAAAATCGGCGCGCCTTTTCTCCTCATTCCGCTCCTCATTGCCGCGGCCCGCATTTTCTCCGGCGCTCATTATTTATCCGACGTGACGTTTGCCGCCGCTCTCGGGATCGGCTCCGCCATTCTGGCTTGTCGCATCACTCTCGACCACACGACCAGTCAACCACTCAACCCTGGTTGTCACCAGCGCGGCGCCAGCTAAGCTCGCGCGATGAAAAAAATCATTTCCACGACCGACGCCCCGGCCGCGGTCGGACCGTACTCACAGGCTGTTCGAATCGGCAACTTCGTTTTTTGCTCGGGACAAATTCCGCTCGACCCAAAGACGGGGCAGATTATCGGCGGCGATATAACTAACCAGGCGCGACGCGTCATGGAAAACATCGGCGCCGTCCTGCGTGCGGAAGGGCTCGCATTCGAAAACATCGTCAAGGCGACGATATTCCTCACCGATCTCGCCGATTTCCAAAAGGTGAATGAACTGTACGGTTCCTATTTCAAATCCGACCCGCCAGCCCGCTCTACAGTGCAAGTAGCGGCGCTACCCAAGAGCGCACAGATCGAGATTGAAATTATTGCCGCCGCCAATCCCAGCGGCGGAAAATCGATCGACACGTGGGAATAAATCCGACGCAGACCGTCGAAGCGAAAAGCCAAAGCATTACTCCGGTGCATCGGTTTGTCCGCTTTCACTCTTATCTCGCGCTAATGCTGGGTTTTGCTCCGCTAATGCGTAAACTATAATCCTTGCGAATCTATCAACGCCCGCTGACTTTTCTCGAGTATGGAAGTTGTTTCCGACCAAGAACTCCCGTGGACGGGAGAACGAGTCGTACCAAGTTGCAGCAGTCAACTTTTATATGAACACCTCCATCGCTACGCGATCGCCGCGCGCTTGGCTGAAGGCAAGCGTGTAGTCGATATTGCTTGTGGCGAAGGTTACGGATCCAACCTACTCGCTGCTACGGCTGCGCACGTCATCGCAATTGATATTGCGCCCGAAGTAATTGCCCATGCCAGAAAGAAGTATGGCAGGGACAATCTGACTTTTCAGGTCGGTTCGTGTCTAGAGATTCCACTCGACGATCATACTATCGATCTGCTCGTGAGTTTCGAAACAATCGAGCATATCGATGATCATTTCGCCTTTCTGCGCGAGATCAAGCGGGTGCTGGCGCCGGAGGGCACACTGATTATTTCAAGTCCGGACAAAGCTGAATACAGCGATCGCACGGGAGCGAGTAACCCTTTCCATAAACGCGAATTATACCACGAAGAATTTCATCTTCTCCTAAGGCAGCACTTCAAACATTGCCGCATGGGAAAGCAAAAACTCGTTGCTGGGTCGTGGATCGCACCGGATGGAGGACGTAGCGACGATGTAGTTGGAACCTTTACTGGAGATATTCACCATATCCGTTTCCAACCGGGAGTGCGGGACGGCGTTTACTCTTTAGCGCTTTGTTCCGACATGGCTTTGCAGGGGATCAATCTCGGGATCTACGCAAACAGCCGCGAGAGCGAGAGGATTTGGGACTTGCTTGAACGCTTCGCCAGTCCCGAAAACATCCAGAATGCCTTGGCGTCACTCGAACGACAGGTGGCTAATTTGCAACGGGACGCCACACACAAGGCGGAGCGGACGCGTGTTCAACTGGCGAAGCTTACGCTTCAACTGAACCGCACGCGCGTTCAGCTCGCGCATAAAGAAAATCGCGTCGAGCAAGTTACCAGCGAGCTGCGGCGCCAGCTACTTTCCGTAAAGAAGCTGACATGGTTTATTAAAGAAACAGAAAAGGCTGCTGTACGTCTGCGCACGTCGCGCCGGTGGAGGATTGCCAATCCATTCGCGGCGCTGCGCGCGCTTCTTGGCAATCGTGAGTCGCCAGGTTATGGCCACCTCGAAAAGATCATCTCTGATTTCTCACGATGGCGCGCTGCCCATCCCGAAATCGAAGCCATAGATGAACGGCTCCAGACATTGGAACAGCAGCCAGGTATAAACGGACTCCAACTAACCGGAAATACCCGGCCGCTTGAACTCGGCCCACCCCCTCCTACAAAGCCGATCGAATTTCCGGCCCGTGAACAGGTAGAAATCTCGATAATCATTCCGGTTTTTAATCAACTTCAATTCACCCTCGCCTGCCTCGCCTCCATCCAGGAACATCATGATGAGGTGAGCTTCGAGATTATCGTCGTCGATGACAGCTCGGCCGACGGCAGCCGGGAAACACTCAGCCGCATTCCAGGGCTGGTATATCTACGCAACGAAAAGAACAGTGGATTCATAGCTTCGTGTAACTACGGTGCCACCAAGGCGCGCGGCTCTTACCTTCTTTTCCTAAACAACGACACTATTGTGACGCCAGGATGGCTTTCCGCTTTGCGGGAGACATTTGATCTCGAGAGCAACGTAGGCCTTGTAGGCTCCAAGCTTATTTTTGCCGACGGCCGCTTACAGGAGGCGGGTGGTATAATCTGGCGAGATGGCTCCGGCTGGAACCGCGGTAAATTCGATGATGCGGGCAAACCAGAGTATAACTATCTGTGTGAGGTAGATTACTGTTCGGCAGCGTGCCTCATGGTTCCAAAATCGCTGTTCGAAAGTGTCGGCGGGTTCGACTCCAGTTATGTCCCGGCTTACTATGAAGATACCGATCTCGCCTTCAAAATGCGAGCGGCCGGATTGAAGGTGTTCTATCAACCGCTAAGCCGGGTGATTCACTTCGAGGGAGCCACTGGGGGCACCGACCTGTTTGCCGGCGCTAAGAAATATCAGGAGATCAATCGCAGCACCTTCATCGCCAAATGGGCGGAAGCGCTCGCGGCCAAGCCTGTCAACGGTGACATTGCAGCTTTGGAGCGTTTGCAGCCTCCTCTGAAGCGCGTTCTCGTCATCGACCACCATTTGCCCATGCCTGATCGGGATTCCGGCTCATTGCGCATGTTTCACATTCTGCGCATACTCCACCAATTAGGCCATCACACAACTTTCATCCCGTCTAACCTGGCAGATATTGCGCCATATGGCGACGAACTACGGAAGCGCGGAATCCAGGTGATTGCGCGTCCCCATGTCAAGACAGTTCGCGAGCACCTTGCATCTCACGGTGGTAGGTATGACGCTGTTATTCTGAGTCGCTGCGCAACAGCTGCCAAGCATATGGCGGACGTTCGCCTGCATGCTCCTGATGCCCGGATTATATTTGACACAGTGGACTTACATTTTCTGCGCATCGGCCGTGAAGCTGAACTAACCAACAACGTGGACGGGCAGCGTGTTGCGCAGCAAACAAAGCAACAAGAATATGCTTTGATCGGCGAAGCGGATGAAACGTGGGTTGTGAGTGAACTAGAGCGAGACGTTCTACTGGAGGAAGTGCCGGGAAAAGACATTGAGGTCGTGTCAAATATTGTGGAAATACGAGAGCCGAATTTGCCTTTCTCAGCTCGTTCCGATTTTCTGTTCATCGGAAGCTTTCTGCATCCTCCAAATATAGATGCTGTCCTGTTTTTCGTTAACGATATTTATCCGTTGATTACCGCACACCTGCCCGATGTGAAATGCTACGTCGTAGGACACAGTCCACCGCCTGAAGTTCTCGCACTGGCGAGTGGCAATATTATTGTCACCGGGTCCATGCCGGACGTGCGGCCACTTTTCGAGTCGGTCAAGTTATCAGTCGCGCCCATCCGATACGGCGCCGGCGTCAAAGGTAAAATAAACCAAAGCATGGGCCTCGGCCTTCCTGTGGTTGCAACGTCCCTGGCTGCCGAAGGTATGTGCCTGACGCATAGAGAAGATGTTCTCATTGCTGATGACCCCGCCGGTTTCGCGCAATGCGTGGTCGAACTTTACAATTCGCCGCAACTCTGGCAGCGCTTATCGCAAAACGGCCTGAAGAAAACACGGCGGATTTTCTCACACGACGTTGCCTACCGCCAATTGTCCAGGTTATTCAGTGACGGTCAGGGATCGCTCACCCCGCCGCAGGAACCAGTATTGGCTATGCGGCATTAGAGTCTCCCTAGAAAATTACGGAAGGGCACTGTGAACGCTAACAGCGAATGTTCCTTGCAAGCTTTGCCTTGCTAATCACCCTACCAGTCGCTGATCTTTTTCTGCCACGATGCCTCCGCCCGAGCTAAGTATCGTCATCCCTTTCCTGGATGAGCAGAACGTTCTGCCTCTTTTGCGCCAGCGATTGGAGAAGCTTTCCGCCCGGGCGCCTAAGTGGGAACTCCTGTTCGTTAGTGACGGATCAACGGATGCTAGCGTGGACTACGTTGAACGCTGGGCTAAAACTGATCCGGCTGTGAAGCTCGTAGTGCTCACAAGGAATTTTGGCCATCAATACGCGGTTTCTGCTGGTTTGCTGCTCTCCTCCGGCGCCTATGTCGGCGTAATGGACGCCGACTTGCAGGATGACCCGGAAACGCTCCTGGAAATGTATAACCTCATAACTTCGGACGAGATTGACATTGTTTATGCAGTCCGCACCACGCGCGTAGCAAAGCCAATCAAACGGTTTTTGTATCACCTTTTTTATCGCTTGTTTCTCTTTCTCTCCGACACCCCGGTGCAAATGGATAGTGGAGACTTCTGCGTAATGAGCCGCCGCGCGATCAACATGCTCCTTCAGCTTCCAGAGAAGCTGCGCTTTGTGCGGGGCCTTCGTGCCTGGCTCGGCCTGCCAAGCAAGCCTTTCCCGGTGTCGCGCGGCGCTCGTGCAGCTGGAGAACCGCAATACTCGTTTGCGAAACTAATAACTCTGGCAGCTTCTGGCCTGACCTCATTTTCCACTAAACCCCTTCGCATCGGCTTCTTCTGCGGGACTATTCTTTGCCTCGGCGCGCTTGTCGCCGCCCTGGGCTATCTCTGCGTCGCTCTTTTTACCAACATTCGCATTGCAGCGCCGGGTTTTTCCACCCTAGTCGTATTCCTCTTATTTTCCAACGGACTCATTTTCCTCTATCTCGGCATCCTTGGCGAATACCTTGGGCAGATGTTTTTGGAGGTAAAGGGAAGGCCACCTTTTATAGTTGAACGAACCGTGAACCTTTGAGCGTAAGTTTGTCTAATGGCTGAAATCGAGATCCTGTCGCCGCCCGCTCCTGTCTCAATGGCTGACGAGTGGTTCGACCTGGCCACACCTCATCATTTCTGGGTTTTATGGCGCCATTCAATCCTACTTCGAGAACTAAGGAGAGCCCATTTTCGCGGTGACAATGCCCTGGATGTGGGCTGCGGTCACGGAGTCGTCCGTAAAATGGTGGAGCGTGACCTGGGAATTCGTGTAGATGGCTGCGATCTAAACCAGGGTGCGATAGAGAAAGCCGGCGGAGGCAAGGGCCGCTTACTCGTTTATAATATCTTTGATCGCAAACCGGAAATGTTGGGTTTCTATGACCTAATCCTTCTCATGGATGTCCTCGAACATATCGACGATGACCTGGAATTTTTTAGAATAGCCCTGCAACATCTTAAACCTGGCGGCTTCGTCGCCATCAATGTTCCCGCTCATATCACTTTGTACAGCCGCTACGATCAAGTAGCCGGCCACAAGCGCCGCTATAGCGTCGGCCAGATAAAATCATTATTGAGTCAGGCCGGCCTGGCCTCAAGGAGGGTCGTGCAATGGGGGTTCCTGCTTTTACCCACACTTTTGATACGCCAAATTATTTTAAACATCACACCGGCCGAACACACAATTCGGCGGGGGTTCGTTCCCGCAAATCGCTTCGTTGAAAAGACTTTGAACATAGCTCGATCTATCGAAACAAGCCTTCCATTTTCCCCGCCGCTGGGCAGCTCCATCCTCGCCGTGGGTCAGCTTCCGTTTCGCCGATCTCACCAGAATGGCTGAGCACCAACGCCGGTCGGCACGAACGTTCTGGCAGCGAGACGGCGTTTTCCTGGTGTTACTGTTCCTGATTTTTTTTCTGAGGTATCTACCACCGTTTTTGCGGGGGGATTTATTTGGGCCATTCAGAGATAATGTCTGGATTTACGGCCCGATATTCTCCAAGGCTGCGGAGATTGCACGACACGGCAGCTATCCCTATTGGCTAGACACCGTCCTTACCGGCTATCCCTTGTTTGATTCGCCTCATCTTTCCACTACTTATCCGCTGTATTTCTTTGGCTGGCTCAATTATGGCATCGAGCTCGACGCTCTCTTGACACTCACTCGATTGACTTTTCTTCACCTGCTCCTTCTTGCCCTTAATTCGTATATCATGATCCGACTGGCAGGTGCTGGCGGTTTTGGTGCGCTTTGCGGAGCGATCGTTGCTCTTGTGAACGGCAGCACTACTGGAATTGCTACTTGGATCACCATCATCGCAAGCTACAGCTGGCTTCCATTATTGATCGGCAGCGCAATCTGGCTGGTCAAGAAGCCGAGTTTCCCCGGCATTCTGCTGCTCACTGCTTCAGCTAGTCTGCTTATCACCGCCAGCCCTGCCCAGTCGGTCATTCACTCACTGTTGTTCTGCATCCTTTTCTTTGGCGCTGCCCTCGTTTGGTGTGGAAAAAATCTTGGAGCGGCTCACATCTTCAAGCTCACAGGGTCGCTGCTCATCGCGCTCGCACTTGTCCTGGCGCTGACGGCAGTCGCAACAATCCCGATGACCGCTGATACTTCGAGCATGATCCGACACGTCGGTGAAAGAACCGCGGTGATCGGCCATGAAAGAATACCATGGAAAGCGTTTACCACGCATCAGCTCGAACCGCACCAGCTGTGGCGCCTCTTTGCGGACTCACGCCCTCTCGGCATAATCGGCGGGCCTTACATCGGCACACTCGGGCTCTTTGGAATAGCTTTGTGTCTGCTCTGCATCGGCCGGCACCAGCGCTTCGACAGATTTCTGCTCGTTTTTTCCCTTATATTTGCCGTCTATGGCTTGCTGGCAGGTTTGGGCACACACACTGGATTCACTCAGATTCATTATCATCTCCCCCTGCTTAATCGCATTCGAGAGGCTGGCCGCCACTTGATCTGGTTTACTACATTCGCCAGCTTGCTAGCTGGGTTGGGATTTGACGCTCTCGAGCGCCAGCGCCCCTTTCAACGGTCCTGGCTAATTGCTCTGGGTCTCGGTGCTGTGATAGTGTTTGCTACGGTCGAGGTGGTCTTTGCCTGGAGGATAGGCACGTGGAATTGGCTCCCATTCATCGTCATTCCCGTCGGTCTTCTACTTTTTTATGTGGCAAATATCCGGTTGACCAAGCGTCTTGCTACAGGTTTTCTCCTCTGCTGCATTGCCGCAGCAGTGGCCCACGGAGGCAGCACTCCTCAATATCTATCAAGCTATTATGAGCCTTCTAACCTTACTGCTCTGCGCATTATCCGGAGATTGACCGAGCTGCCAGACGTTTATAATTCAAGAGTCGCTTTTCGAGACGCGACATTCTGGCCGGGTCACTGGGCAATGGACGCGAGCTTTTACGGTCTCAGAAGTTTTTATATGGATATGACCCCGGTGCCGTACGCCCAGTTCCTCGATATGAATCGCGAAAACTTGGCAAACTACCGAGAATTGATGGGCGCCCGATATCTTGTTTGCGGAGAGAAAGACAAACCCCGCTCTCCAACTGACGCGCTGCTCTTTCAAGACGACACATATCGTGTCTATCGGTTGCAGCACGCAATGGCCGCAGCAGTCATCATCCATTCTCTTGCCGGACGTTATACCAGCGCCACCGAGTTTTACCAAAAAGTTGAGCACGGTTTCGACTTTAACCAAGTCGCATACGTCGAAAGTCGTAACTATAACTGCGTAGCGGCTGTTCTTCATCCAGCTACTTCTCGGGCAACCGTCTCTCCAGATTTCCTTCAGCTGGTGAAACGCGACTTCAATCAGCGAGTCTACGCTGCGGAAGTATCCATTCCTTCACTGCTGATTCTGAATGAATATTTCAGCAAAGCTTGGCACGGACGAGTGAATGGCCGGGAAGCGCCGCTCCTACGAGTTAATCTGAACCAAATCGGTGTATTGCTGCGGCCCGGCCGAAATATCGTTGAGTTCGAGTATAAGCCGCTGTTATTTTGGCGCCTGCTTCTCGTTCAGCGCGCAACATTCGTTATCCTATTGGCCGGATCTGCCGGACACGCACTCCGCAGGTCGGTAGCCAGGCAGTTCTCGGGAACATCGGGAGCAGGAGAAGTGCTGCCTGCCGATTCTACCGCCGTGGTGTAAACCTGCTGATTCCTCACGTGGAAGCAGATGCCGGGTTAAAGAGATTACTGCGGGTACCGGCACTGTACGATGTATTTCAAGATATTATTGGCGGCAACGCGTTGCGACAATGGTTCATTCAAACCCACGTGCGAGCCCGACCCGGCGATAAGATTGTCGATATTGGTTGTGGCCCAGGGCAAATACTACCGTGGCTGCCGCCAGTCGAGTACGTCGGCTTAGATATCAACGCGGATTACGTTTCCTCGGCGCAACGGAAATACGGCAGTAAGGCAACATTCGTATTAGGTGACACGCGATCGCTTTGGGGCGATCTGCGATTCCGCCACGCCGATATCGTTATTGGCTTGGGGATCTTGCATCATCTGAATGACGATGAGGCCTTGCGGTGCATTCGTTTTGCTCACCAGGCCCTAAAACCTGGTGGTCGTTTCGTTTGCCTTGAAGCATGCTGGACGCCGAAGCAAAGCTTCCTCTCAAAATACGTTATGAGACGTGATCGCGGCCAGTACATAAGAACAGAACGCGGGTACCATGAACTTCTCCAAACCGAATTCAGATGGCCCCACGCGTGGGTGCAACGGAAACCGATGCGAGTACCGTACGTAACAATAGTTCTTGAATGCGAGAAGTGATTAGCTTCCTCCGCACCTTCAGGCCACACCCGACATTGCTATTTTTTTCAGAACTGCATTGCCCCCATGACAGACCTTCGTCTGTCCGGCTACTAGACTAGCCCCGATTATCTGAGCCATGGCTACATCTTACCGGCTGGCTGAGCGCTTATTTCAAGCCGCGATAGCGTTGCTGGCATTTGCCTTTCTGGCCTCCGCCATCTTTGCTCTTTGCTATGGCCACGTAACGGTCACGGCCTTCGACATGTGGCATCTCTACGATGTAGCACTAAACAAGCCGTTCTGGCAGGCTGCGCTATTAAAGTATGGGACGCATTCACTATTCTTTCCCAGCCTGATCTGGTTAACTGATGTCGCGTATTTTCGTAATGATCAGCAACTGTTGTTCTGGACGGGGCTGCTTCTTCTTATCTTATCAGCAGCTCTTCTTGTTATGGCAGTGTGGCGCGATAGCACGACCGGTCTCACTGCGAAGTTAGTAGCGATCCTCGTGCTTATGGTGGCCAATTTTTCCATGGCCAGAGCAAGCATTACGGCAATTGGAGCATTCAATTGTATATGTTCACTCGTTGTCGTTGCAGCCGTCATCGCGTTTCATAGCTTAGCAGCAATCTGTCACGCTACGCGCTCGTTTTGGCCAGCGATGATCTTGCTACTCACCACCGCAACTGTCGCCTCATTTAGTTTCGGAAGTGGTTTTGCCGCCTGGCCTACCCTGCTCCTTTTAGGATGGAGTGCGCGTTTATCTTGGCGCACCTTGGCGATGATCGCCATCGGGGGCCTGATGGCCGCCATAATTTACAAGCTCACGCCTGGCCCCGCACCCACAATTTCATCGGACGATGTCATATCAATAACTACAGCGTTACGCCGGCTTTGCAGCCTGCTCGGAACCCCGTTTCTTTATGCCACAGCCGCCTGGAAGTCGACGGCACTCTCCCCGGCCGCAGCACAGTACTCTATTATTCCTGTTGTTTGTGGCGCGGTGGGATTGGTGCTGGCGGCGATCGTTGTCTTGCCCAGACTTATCCGGCGCGACTTAGGATCTAGTGAGCTTCAGTTCTTTGCTGTTGGGTTAACGCTTTTTAATTTAATTGCCATTGGGTTTATAGTAGTTGGCCGCACTGCTCATATGCACGCCTCGCCTGGCGAAGCGGTTGCGCCCAGATACATGTTTTGGAGCTTCCTATTCTGGGCCGGGCTGTTTTTGGCTATTGTTCGCGAGGTTGACTCGAGGGACTTGGCAAAATGGCCTGCCTTCTTATTGCTCTCCACGCTTCCGGTTTTAGCATTTCCGCAACATTGGCAGGGTGCGCGATGGGCCAGGTTCGTCCAGCTGCTGATGGAATCTGGCGCTACAGGCTTAATCAACGGAGTCTGCGACATAGACAAAGTAAAAGTTATGTACCCTGATCCACCCGCTGTCTGTAGTCTGGCACAAAAGTTTCGACGCCTGCGCCTCGATATGTTCGCGGAAGGGCTGCAGGACTGGATAGGTGCTCCCGAGACAAAATCATTTCCAGACCAATATCGTTCCGTTGATTTACAAGGAGCAATCGCAGTTCAATCCCTTGTTGATGACGATCACCCGTTGCCGGCCGCGCGTGTAACTGGCTGGGCCATCCAAAAACGCAAGCGCATTCCGAAGCAGCTCGTTTTCACCGACCCTAAGGGGATTATTTGCGGCCTCGCCCTACCGACAGAGATCCGGACGGATATAAACCGGCGTTACAACTTTGACCGGTTCGCGGCAAGCGGCTTCTTAGGTTATATCAGCAACTATGATTCACGAATCCACTATCGTGTGCGCAGTGTTGATGAAGGTCAATTATCAAAGGAAACTCTCGTCGTAGCCACGCCGCCGCTGATGCCTGACAGAAGATGAGTCCTTCCGTCGCGCATCGCCTAACTACCGTGAAGCGCGCCGCACCATCTTCCGAAAAGCCACTTAGGAATCACACCTGAAAGAGCGGGCGGCCACGTTTACTTTCACGAAATGACCCATCTCGAGTCGAAGATGCTCTCTTTTCAGTGTAATATTTGTGGGAACATATGTACTGCGGAATTGGAATCACTTCGGCGCGAAACCCGATCTTGTGCACACTGCAATTCCACACCGCGAACTCGAGCCGTCGTCCGTGCGCTCTCGATTGGGCTATTCGAACAAAATCTTATCTTGCCGCAATTTCCGATTCGAAAGGAATTAACAGGGCTGGGACTGACTGATGCCGAATCTTATGCGTCTCAGCTCAAGGAAAGATTTACTTATCTGAACACGTATTTCCACAGAGAGCCACGCCTCGACATCATGTCTGATGAGATCGAGCCCAGCCGTAGCGAAGCAAACGACTTCATTATTTCGTCAGAGGTGTTTGAACATGTTCTCCCACCAGTCCAGAAAGCCTTCCAGCACGTCTACAAAATGCTTAAACCCGGAGGGCTTTTGGTTCTGACGGTGCCATATGGACTACAATCGGAAACCACTGAATACTTTCCAGAGCTTCACCAGTTTACTTTAGTAGAGAAGGACGGCGTCCGCACACTTACTAACATTACTCGATCTGGTGTTTCACAAACGTTTCGCGAGCTCGTCTTTCATGGTGGTCCGGGCGCAACTCTCGAAATGCGACTATTCTCTTACTCCGGAGTCCTGGACGCGCTGATCGCTGCTGGTTTCGACCAGGTTATCGTCCACGACACACCTGATTTTGACCACGGCATTTGGTGGCCGGCGCCTTGTAGCTTTCCTTTTACGGCACGAAAATCGGTCGCGATTCCGGGGACGAACATGGGCCGCACATAGGATAAATGCTTCTTTCCGTTCGAAGCTATCGAACCACGAAATGCTTGAGGTTAGCCCTCATAGATTGAGTAAGCCGCGAGTCGGCTACTCGATAAAGGCACTGGTCGAGGTAATTGCACTGCAGGAGGCGTTCCAACAAGGAAGGGCCCAGTTCCTTTTCCAAGCCATGTAAGATCGTAGCTGGAGCATGGTCATTTCGTGGGACGCTGATGTTTTCGTGAACTACAGTCAGGGATAATCTTCGAAATTGCTTTGAAAGCAGCCATTGCGCCAGGGATAACCACTCTGAATACCGCTCTACCGTTCCCACTAGATCAATCTTCTCCAGGTTTGCGATGGCGCGCTGTAGATCGGCGAAGTCTGGCTTGTCGTATCGCCTATCCTTAGTGCGCGAACAAAAATGCACCTGATAGTTGCACATACTCGATGGAGAGGCAGACAAGCGCCACTCCACATAATCTTTGAAGTCCAGCTCCCTGGCCTTGTTTCCTCCGAGACTGAAATGGGATTGTTGCTTTTCAAACAGGTACATTGACTGGATGCGCGCGATGGGATCACGGATGAGAATGCCGCTCGTGACGTTGCGCGACGGAATGTCAGGCGGCGGGAGCGTAGCCTGATGAGTTGAGATCGCTTTCACCGCGGGGTTGTGGCTGACATACGTTTCTATGTCTTCAGCGGTGAGGAGACCATCAGGCGCCGGCGCATCATACAGGTGAAGACTCGCACCAAAATTCTGCTGAAGAGTTTTTTCCACGGACGAGCCAGCGTTTTTAAAGATGTGGTAATGGATAAACAGCGGCTTAGGACGTCGAGCAGATTTTCTACTGCCAGACAATCCAGGCACGGGTGGAGAGTGGCGTGGCTCTCGCCTTAGCCGCGGCACCTGCAAACTATACAAACCGGCTTCTATCATCCGGCTCGCGCTATGATAAAAGTGCGCGACATGACGCATTGCCATGCCCAGGCGCGAGATTAGAAAGGGTAGGTGGCCGTGCATACGGAGGGAATCAGGGGCAAGGTCGGTTAGCGTTCCTCAGAGGGCGCAGTGAACAAGTACTTCATAAGAAAAACAATGAAATCTTCATGTTTAATCTCGCTGCTTGATGTTGAGTCCGAGTTGCTCGCGGCATTCTTGAGATTATATAATGAGTGCGAGCCTCGTCTGTGAATAAACCCATATTCGTAATCGGTTCTCCACGCTCAGGCACCAGTATTCTGACTTGGTGTTTGGGGCAACATTCCAATATCTTAGTCCAGGAGGAGTCGGACTGGATCGGCCCTTTCGCGCTCAATGTGGAAGCGGCCTACAAAATGGGAACTCGCCGCGGCGAACGTTCTCAGCTCGGTTCTCTCAACGTAAAACGAGCGGAGTTCTTCGAGTGCATCGGCGACGCGATCAATACTCTTATTTTGAGCCACCGCCAAGATCGGACGAGAACGGCGCGAGACGAAGCGACGGCGACACCTGACTCAGCGCTCACACTGTCAGCTTTCCAGACGGAAAGGCTGCATTCCGATCCTAAGTCCCGTTGGGTGGATGGAACTCCTGAGTACTCGTTTTACGTCTGTGCGTTGCGAAAATTGTTTCCAGGCGCGGCTTTTATTCACATTTTGCGCGAGGTAGACGCGGTAGTCCGCTCCATGCTGAACTTCGGGCGCACTGGAGGTCCAGCCTTGGTCAAAAACGAGCACGAGGCGTACGACTACTGGTTGCGAGCCGTTCGTGCTTGCGTCAAGGCGGAGCGCGCCTATGGCTCAGCGGTGGTTTGTCGGATACGCTATTCTGACTTAGTTGAAGATCCGGAATGCACGATGCTTTCGCTGCTCAGCTTCTTACAGGAACCGTTTGAAGCCGCATGTCTCGATCCTCTGCATCACCGCATTAACAGTTCCAATGTTCCCTCGGACTTCCAATCCGCTGAACCTCGCAGCAATCAGCACATCATCGAGGAAGCGCACCAGCTAGAGCAACAATTGATCAATGCGGCAGATACCGCGGAACCTTCGGCTGCAGCGGCTGATGAACTGGAGAGCGAATTTCAGGAGCGAGTCCATTACATTCAAAATGTCAACATCTACCACAGGAGTGCCGTAGCCCGCGTCACTCGACTCGAAAAGGAGCTTGAAGATTTGCGATCGACAACCCGAAACCGGCCGCCGAAGCGGTATCAATGGCTCCGACGCGGCCAATAGTCCCGCCGCCGTTTTCCAAGGCCAGCTAATTCGGCCGAGATCAGCGCGCGTTCCGCATCAACCGATTATTGCTGGAGCCCACAATAAAGCAGCAATTAGCGTAAAGATCATTGCAACATAAAAACAGCAGCACCGATCCATCTGCGTCTCCATAGCGTTGCCGATGTGCAAGGTAAGGTCCCCGGTTTTGGCTAAGGGTACTTTGCGTACTCGACGCTGGCAACGTTTGAAGCTTGAGCTTTCAAGCCGCGTCCACAGACTCGGCATTGAGATTTGTTGCGGTGATCGCTGCGTAATTTCCGAGATTGGTGGGCTTTCCATCTTCTCGCAATAGCAGAGAAGCGATTGGGTCGCCAAAACACTTCCGCGTTCTCGCAGTTCACCTCAGCGAGGTCGGCGTGTATAGTATCTAACGACCGCATGTTCTAAGTGCTTGCGGGCGGTGACGTTCAACTGAATTTACCTTAAGTTCGAGTTGGTGCCGCAACCGTTTTAGAACTTTGGACTTGCCTGGAAGTTCCTCCACCGGCAATAGTACGGTGTACAGCAGCATCGACCTACAAGAGAATGTTAACTGCGAATGAGAACAATTTCGGGACCGACTCGGGTGGATTTGATGAGACTTCAAAGCCGATAAAGGAGAAGAATGAGGCGCAACAAGCGGAACTGATTCGTCTTCGTGCGGAACTCCAATCTCTGCAGCATGAGATTTGGGAACAGAAAATGCGCAGAGCTGATTTGTTCGTCCGTCTTAAGGATCGAGAACAATGGATTGCCCAACTGGAGGACTCCCCCTTTTGGCTTTTGGTGAAGCCCTTATGGAAACTGCAGCGGCACTTCTTCAAGAAGCGCCAGCCACCTGAGGCGGCGACTAATCTTCGGCGTCTTATTCATGGCATAGATTCCTTCAATTCGCTGGAGACCTCGGACGTGTTGCAAATTACCGGCTGGTGCTTTGCTCATAGCGCGCCGCAGGTTGTTGGGGTGCGCGCAAAGATTGGCGCTACGTCGTACTTCGCGCAATACGGTCTGCACCGCACCAACTTGCCAGTCTCGGCGCGCGAGTATCCGGATGCCTTTCATAGCGGGTTTCGGGTTACAATTCCCTCGCCGCCTTCGGGCACAGTAGTTCGTCTAGAAGCAATCGCGCTGGGTGGACGCTGGGAGTACTTTTCACATTGGTCGGCCGTCGTTCAGCAGGACACGATAGCTACGCCGGAACGATGACAAAGTAGGCGCGAATCGGCTTGAGAACTTAACATCTCCCTATTGTAGAGATGCCTGCCGCTAAGATTCCTTCGGCACTAGTTCGGCCGCGCAGCGACATAGCTAGAAACTAACGATGGCAGTCCCGGGCTATTCAGGGCTGATTAGCCCCGTATTTTCAGCCGCGCTGGGATTGCGGGAGCCGAGCCTGGATAGCTTGCTCATCCCAATCTGTTCGAGCTGGGAATGGCCGTTAACAATGCTACACCCAAGACCCTACAGAGAGTGGCTTCGTATGGGGCCGGCCGAATCGGACGATTCATGAAAATACCATGATATCGGTCGTCAGCGTTCTTGCTGGAAAGCTATGATAGAACCGGGCCACCCAGGTCGGGGGACTACAGTGTGAGCGAGAAAGTAGTTCGAGGCGCCGGAGTTAACTCAGGACAAAGAGGTTACTCAAGAACAGGCTCGGCCCGGTCTTCTTCCCGCGCGGTAAGGTGGTTGCGCAGAATCATTCGCAGGCAGGTATTCCAGCGAAGGAGGGCGTCGTCATTTCCGGCGGGACGCACGGCTTCAGCTTTCTCGAAGGAACGCATGGCGTCGCGAAAACCTTCGTAAGCGAGGTGAGCAGAGCCGGGAGTGCCGCGCGCGAGTTGAGCTTTAGCGCGCCGCTCGGCCAGGATGCCGCCGTAATAGGAGCGCTCGTAGTCACCCTCAATGCGCGCCAGCAGCTCCTTGGCCTGCGTGTCACTGACACCATAGCCTTTCCCAAAGCGATCCGTTATGGCGAGGAGAAGTGTGATGATGGCATGCTGATTGTTCGGCTCGGCTGCGAGAATATCGAGACAAATGCTTTCGGCTTCCGCCGGTTCGTTGAGTAATCGATAGCGCTCCGCTTTTTCGAGAGCGGCCGGGATCGCTTCGGGCGAGAGTTGTTTTAGTTCAGTCATGCTGCTCCTTTCTCCGCCGCAATCTCCAGAGCCAGCCTAGCGGGTCGTAGTACTCGTCGACGACGCGTTCTTTTAAAGGGATGATTCCGTTATCTGTGATCTGAATGTTTTCCGGACAGACCTTCGTGCAACATTTCGTTATATTGCAGTAACCGATCCCGTGGGCCTCGCGCACGTCCGTCACGCGGTCTTGCGTGTCGAGTGGATGCATCTCCAGCGCGGCTGTGTAGATGAGGAAGCGCGGTCCAATAAATCGATCGTGCATATGATGGTCGCGCAGGACGTGACAGACATCCTGGCAAAGAAAGCACTCAATGCATTTTCGGAACTCCTGCACGCGGTCAATGTCCTCCTGCTGCATTCTCCAGGTGCCATCCGGCGCATCAGGCGGCCGCGGCTTGAACTGTTTGATCCGTTTCTTCACCTGAAAATTCCATGAGACATCGGTGATGAGATCCTTAAGCACGGGAAAAGCTTTCATCGGCTCAATGGTGATTGGCTTTTCCGTCGGTAAGTCACTCAATCGTGTCATGCACATCAGCTTGGGCATGCCATTAATCTCCGCTGAGCACGAGCCGCACTTACCCGCTTTGCAATTCCAACGGCAGGCCAGATCCGGCGCCTGGGTATGCTGAATGTCGTGCACCGCATCCAGAACGACCATGCCTTCGGAGCATTCAGTGGTGTAATCATGAAAGGCGCCGCTGCTCGCGTTGCCCCGCCAGATCCTAAAGGTGGCGTTCATTCGCCCTGTTCTGCAGGTAGCGCGTGGGTTCTCATCCCATTTCCTCGATAATCTGCTTGAGCTCGGGCGGCATCGCCGGAATCGGGTCGAGCCGGACTTTCATCGAATCCTCCTCCGCGCACCATACGATCGTGTTCACATTTCCAAATTTCGCATCCTTGTCCGGAAAATCCTCGCGAAATTGCGCTCCGCGACTTTCCTTGCGCTGGAGCGCGGCGCGGGTGATCGCCTCTGACACGGTGAGGAGGTTCTGCAAATCAAGTGCGGTGTGCCATCCCGGATTAAACTCGCGATTGCCGGCAACACCGACGCGACTGGCGCGCTCCCATAACTGCCGCAGATGATGGAGCTGCGAAAGCATTTCCTTTTCCGTGCGCACGATCCCGACATTGTTCTGCATCGTCTCCTGTAGATCGCGCTGCACGGCGTAGGCATTTTCTTCGGCGCTGCGGTTGAATGGCTCGAGCGCGCAACGCGCCGCGGATTCAATTTGTTCGGCAATAATTTGACCCAGCGAATTGTCGCGAGCGAATTTTGCCGCGAATTCGCCGGCCCGTTTTCCAAATACGAGCAGATCGGAAAGTGAATTGCCGCCGAGCCGGTTTGCGCCATTAATCCCCGCGGCGCATTCGCCGCAGGCAAAAAGGCCAGGCACCCGCGCCATCTGCGTATCGGGATCGACGCGGATGCCGCCCATGACATAATGCGTCGTCGGCCCGACTTCCATCGGCTGCTGGGTAATGTCAATATCGGCCAGCTGCTTAAACTGGTGATACATGCTAGGCAGTTTGCGTTTGATGTATTCTTCACCATTGGCCAGCTTCTTTTTGATCCAGGCGATGTCGAGAAAGACGCCGCCGTGCGGACTCCCCCGCCCTTCCTTTATCTCGCGCACGATACAACGAGCCACATGATCGCGCGTAAGTAACTCCGGCGGGCGTCGCGCATTTTTATCGCCCTGACAATAACGCCAGCCTTCCTCTTCGTTGTCGGCCGTCTGTGCGCGGTAGTTCTCCGGAATGTCATCAAACATAAACCTGCGGCCTTGTTTGTTCGTGAGAATTCCGCCTTCGCCGCGCACGCCTTCAGTCACAAGAATGCCGCAGACGCTCGGCGGCCAGACCATTCCAGTGGGATGAAATTGGACAAACTCCATGTCGATGAGTTCCGCGCCAGCGCGATAGGCGAGCGCGTGACCATCGCCGGTGTACTCCCAGCTGTTGCTGGTGATTTTGTAAGCGCGCCCGATTCCGCCGGTGGCGAGTACCACTGCTTTGGCCCGAAAAATTTTGAACCGGCCGCGCTCGCGATCGTAAGCGAAGGCGCCGACAACGCGCTCGCCATCCTTGAGCAATGTCAGGATGGTATGCTCCATATGGACATCAATCCCCTGGTGCACTCCGTGGTCCTGCAAGGTGCGGATCATCTCCAAGCCGGTGCGATCGCCCACATGCGCGAGCCGCGGATAGCGGTGCCCGCCGAAGTTGCGTTGCAAAATCCGTCCATCTTTGGTGCGATCAAAGACCGCGCCCCAGGCTTCGAGCTCGCGGACGCGGGCGGGTGCTTCGCGCGCGTGCAGCTCGGCCATGCGCCAGTTGTTGACGTACTGACCGCCGCGCATGGTATCGGCGAAATGGACGCGCCAATTGTCGCGATCATCAACGTTGGCCAGCGCCGCGGCGATCCCACCCTCGGCCATCACGGTGTGGGCTTTGCCAAGCAACGATTTGCAAACAAGTCCGACCGAAACCCCCGCGGCGGAAGCTTCGATGGCCGCGCGCAAACCCGCCCCGCCCGCGCCGATTACCAGAACATCGTGCTGGAAAGTTTCGTACTCACTCATCGCGCGGGTGCCAGCAGCGAGAGAGCGCCATCAATTTCACAGCGCGAAGATGAGCGACGGTGTTCGAATCAGCCAGCGAAAATATGTGCCGCGATCATCCCCGGCGCCGAGGCCGAGATTCGTCATTCAAGCTGGCGCCGATGAACGCTTCGGAGTCCTTACTCCGGACGCCTCGCCTGTATCGTCGCTGAGACGAGGTAGTCCTCGACTTGTTTTTCCGGCAGCCACTCTCGAATAAATGAGCGAGAGCTATCCTTCGGCGCAATTTCGATCTCTTCGAAACCGGCGGCCCGCATCATCTCTTCTAAATCTCCAATCTGCGAGGCGCCGGCCATGCAGCCAGTGTAAGCAGACCAATCGCCTTTCACTTCGTCAGGCAGCGGCGTCGTTGCCACGATATCGGCGATGGCAAGTCGTCCGCCTGGTTTAAGAACACGGAATGCTTCTTTAAACACCAGATCCTTTTGGGGCGAGAGATTGATGACGCAGTTCGAGATGATGACATCCACGCTCTGGTCTGCGACCGGCAGACGTTCAATCTCGCCGAGGCGGAACTCGACGTTATCGAACCCATTCTTCTGCGCGTTCTCTCGCGCTCTGGTCAGCATATCGGGCGTCATGTCTATGCCGATGACCTTGCCGGCCGGACCAACGGCGCGCGCGGCCAGAAAGCAATCGAAGCCAGCGCCTGAGCCGAGATCGAGGACGGTCTGACCTTCTTCCAAGGAAGCGATGGCCAGCGGATTACCGCAACCCAGACCGAGGTTCGCAGCCTCGGGGGCGATGGCGGACTCATGAGCAGAGTAGCCAAGCTCTTCGCTGCTCGTAGAGGTGCAGCATTCGTCGCCACAGGAAGAAGATTCTCCCCGTGCGGTGGCCCCATAACGACGCCGTACTTCTTCGCGGATATTTTCTGAGGACGAGTCCACCAGCTTCGTTGCCATGAAGAGAATGGAACCCGCGAGCTCACGTTACGCAACCTGAGCGGCCGTGGATACAACCACGCGGCGATATCTTTCTACGACCAGGTGATGAGACGCAGCTCGTGCTCCTGTTGCAGGTGCGGATGTGTTGGGATCACGCGCACGCTGAAGCCGTAGGCGCCGGATTCTTTTGCTGGAACTGAGCCGCGGTAAATGTAGCTGCCATCGCCGTTCTGGCTGGCCTGACTTAGCATTGTGATGGCAGGGTTCTTGATGCCACCGTTCTCCGTTTCGCCATGATAAGCTTCCACTCGGATGTGCTCGGGATTGACCGCACCGAGGTGGACGCGGGCGCTTAGTTCGAGGGATTCGCCCACGGGGATGTTCTGCCGATCAGCGTTGCCCACCTGCACTTGTTCGATGCGGACCTGCGGCCAGTCCTTGCGCATTCGCGTTTTCCACTGGCTGAGCTCAGCCGCGGCGGCGCAGTCGTTTTCGGTGAACTCACGATGGGAGCGGGCCGCAGGAAGATAAAGGCGCTCGGTGTATTCCTTCACCATGCGATGGGTGTTAAACACAGGTGTAACGCTGCGGATGGATTCGCGCATGAGTTGTAGCCAGGCGAGTGGCAGTTTGCCGTCGGGCTTGGCGTAGTAGAGCGGAATGATCTGGTTCTCGAGAAGCTGGTAGAGGCTCAGAGCGTCAACTTCGTTTTGGAAATCGGCGGTGCCGGTCTTGATCTCCGAGCCGATGGCCCATCCGTTGTTGCCATTGAAACTTTCGCCCCACCAGCCGTCGAGCACGCTGAGATTGAGCCCGCCGTTCGGCGGAGCTTTCATGCCGCTGGTGCCACTGGCCTCGAGCGGACGCAGCGGATTATTTAGCCACAGATCGACGCCCTGGACGAGACGGCGCGCGATGTAGGTATCGTAGTCTTCGACAAAAACGATGCGGTTTTCCAAGCCGGATTCCCGCGAGAACTTGTACACCTCTTGGATGAGTGCTTTTCCGCCCTCATCGCGCGGGTGCGATTTGCCGGCGAAGATGAACTGCACCGGCCGCGTCCTGTCGTTGAGCAGGCGCTGAAGGCGCTCTTTATCGGAGAAAAGAAGCGCGCCCCGTTTGTAAGTAGCAAAGCGGCGGGCGAAGCCAATCGTGAGAATGTCGGGATCGAGCAGGCGATTGGCATTGCGGATCGATTCGGGCGACTCGCTGGCGCGCTCGCGCTGAAGGCGCACCCGGTCGCGCACGAACTGCACCAGCCGCGCCTTCAGCTTCTGGTGCGTGTCCCAAAGCACGGCGTCGGGTATGTCGATAACCCGCCGCCAGAAATCTTCGTCGGTGAGCTTCTCTTCCCAATTACCGAGATACTTCTCGTAAAGAGCGGAGAACTCCGGCGCCATCCAGGTCTTGGTATGTATCCCGTTAGTTACGTGGGTTATTGGGACTTCATGTTCGGGCACACCCTGCCACACATCTTTCCATAAGCCGCGGCTGACTTCGCCATGGAGTTTACTCACGCCATTGGCATGCCGGCTCATGCGCAAGGCAAGAATGGTCATGCTGAATGGATCTGACGAGTTGAGTCGGGTTTGGCCGAAGGAGAAGAATTCATCGAAAGGCAGTCCCAATTCGGCGGCAAAGTCGGCGAAATACTTCTCCATCATTTCGCGCGGGAACGAATCGTTGCCTGCCGGCACGGGCGTGTGTGTGGTGAAAACGTTGGCCGCGGCAGCCAATTGCAGAGCGGCGTAGAAGTCGAGCTTCTTCTCAAGAACAAACCGGCGGATCCGTTCCAGGGCGAGGAAGGCCGAGTGGCCTTCGTTCATGTGAAAAACGCCCGGCTCGATTCCCAGCGCAAGCAGCGCCTGGACGCCGCCAATCCCGAGCACGATCTCCTGGCGCATGCGCATTTCGAGATCGCCCCCGTAAAGCTCGGCCGTAATGAGCCGGTCTTCGGCGCTGTTTTCGGCCACGTCGGTGTCGAGCAAGTAAAGGCTCACGCGCCCGACCCGCAGTTGCCAGATTTTCGCGTAAACGTCCCGGTCGAGAATGCGCACGGAAACGAGCAGAGCGCGATCGTCCCGGCGCACATCGCGAATGGGAAGGTGGTGAAAGTTCTGATTGAGACTGATGGCGTGCTGCACGCCTTCCTTGTCGATCTGCTGCCGGAAGTAGCCGTGCCGGTAAAGCAGACCAATGGCGACGAAGTTCAGGTCAAGATCACTGGCGGACTTGCAATGGTCGCCGGAAAGAATCCCCAGACCTCCGGAGTAGTTGGGGATTGATTCGTGAAAACCGAATTCAGCTGAGAAGTAGGCGACAGGGTTTTGCAATTGCGCGCCGGGCCCGGTTTTCCCGTACGTATCCTTGCGGGCGAGATAATGCGTGAAACTATCGTGCACCTGCTTGAGCTCGCGCAGGAAAGTTTTATCGGTAGCGAGCTCTTCCAGTCGCGCCTGCCGCGAGAGCTGCAGCATCCGCACCGGGTTGTGGTTGGTGCGGTTCCACAAATCCACATCGAGATGGCGGAAAAGGCGGCGGGCGGATGGCTCCCATGTCCACCAGACATTGAAGCTAATCTCTCGCAGCGGCTCGAGCGGCGCCGGCAAAGTTGGAACGACGTTATAACTATGAAAATTCGGCATGAAGCGGAGAAGAGCTGCGGAGTTTTCGACCGGAAATTAAGAACGGCAAGTGTCGCAAATCAACGGAAGCGGATTATGTGCCGCGATTCGCGGCGGTATGCGATTAGTGAATAGTGAAAGGGCGCCGAGGAACTGTGCCTGAAGGAACTTGTTTACGCGGAAAGACGAGGCCGATGAAGAAGCCGGTGACCAGACCGCCCAGATGCGCCGACATGCTCACGCGCGGTGTGATGAGATCGAACGCAATTTGCAGGAGCACGATCATGATCACGTTACGGAGGCGTTGAATGGCGAGCGGCGCGTGGCGATTGCGCAGAAGAAATCCAGCCCAGGCGCCAACAAGGCCCATGATGCAACCGGAGGCGCCGACGAGCTGGACGGGCACAGCGACGCGCAATTTCGCCAGAAGCACAACGGTCGCGCTCGAGCCGAGGCCGGAAAGCAAGTAGCACAAGCTGAACGCGCCCGGCCCGAGCTGATTTTCCAGCGGCGGCCCCAGGATGAGGAGAGCAAACATGTTCACGAGAAGGTGGAGCGCGCCGAAATGAAGAAAGAGCGCGCTGAGCAT
>JBKPQR010000037.1:0-10285 GCA_046734175.1 Verrucomicrobiota bacterium
GCGATATGTTTTTCCCGCAGCCAGGTTGGTGATTCGGGTACCTTCGCCCGAATGTAGATAACAAGGAACGCCGGCAAAGCGCCGACAACAAAAAGCCCGCGCCAGCCAAACCAGGGAAAGACGATCCAGGAAACGACCGCCGCCAGCAGATAACCAAATGCGTAACCCTGCTGAAGAATGCCGGAGAAGAGTCCGCGCGCATTGACCGGCAGCGCTTCCATGGCCAGGGAGGCGCCCAGTCCCCACTCGCCCCCGAGGCCGATGCCGTAAAGGGCGCGAAAGATGAGCAGCCATAGGTAGCTCGGCGAAAATGCCGTCAGCAATTCCATCACTGAATAGAAAATGATGTCGACCATCAGCGGAATGCGCCGGCCAAAGCGATCTCCCAAAAGCCCGAAGATGAACGCGCCAGCCGGACGCATGGCTAGCGTCAGGGTAATGGCATAGCCAATCTCGGCGACGGAGCGCTGAAAGTCGTGCGCCAGCGGCGGGATAACGAAGGTGAGCAGGAAAAAGTCGAACGCATCGAGCGACCACCCGAGGAAGCAGGCGATGAAAGTGTTGCGCTGATCGCGGTCTAAGGAGCGAAACAGCCGCCACGCTTCCATCTCACGACTCACCTAATTGCCATATCCAACCAAGTCGAGACATCTCTGATGGGCCTCTCATCGTCCGGAGAGAATCGAGGATGACACAAAAAAAGACCAGTTCTCGCTGCTTTTTGCTGGTTTCTCGGAAACGAATCGGCAAAATCGGCGGTTAAAGAAGACGGAGCAATCACCCCCGCATTGCGCCGCCTTGTTAACCCCTGACTTGCACATCCATGCTCTTGCTCTCCATCCTGGCTCGGCGTCCTGAAAGTTGGCAGATTGACCGCGCTCTCGCTGAAAGTTTGCTCGCCGATCTTGCTTTCATAAAAGCCAAGCCGCTCAGAGTTGTCGCCGTCCGCAACGTCAAACCGCAGTAAGCCTGCTGCTATTTTCACGCCAGCACTCAGGAGCTGCTCGGCGCGGCCTCGCCCGGTATTTAGCGGTCTTGACCCGCTGAGTCATATGCGGCGGACCTTCGTGGTTATCCTGTCCAAATAAGGAGGGCCCGATAGAACGCGATTGCATGCTTCATCTACATCAGCAGGTTCTGAATCTGATTCGACAACCCTGAACTCATGGACGTGTATCGATAGCTTTTCAATCATCGTCGAGGGGAATGGTAGTGATGTTGTTAACATGACAACTGGCCTAAGCAGGCCCTGCAGTTCAATGGCTCAGACGAACGTCATTTCTCGATGTCCAGCGTAGCTAGTGTACTTTCAAGAGCTGCCGCTTGCGCTCGTCCCGAGCGGTAACTAAGCTTGAGCTCGTTAGAGGCCTTCAGTAGCAGCATCAATAAAGTGAGAACGAAATGATTACCTCAATTCATACCTTGATTTACTCTGATGATGCCAACGCTACAAGGGCGTTTCTGCGTGACGTTCTCGGGTGGAAGTACGTGGCGGAGGATTTCGATCATGACTGGCTCATTTTTAACTCCGGACCGAGCGAAATGGGCGTGCATCCGACGCACAGCGACTGGGAAGGCAAGACCTACGACTACCCGCGTCACCACGCGATCGCGTTGATGTGCGACGACATCGATGCCACGGTCAGCGAGCTGCGGGCAAAAGGAGCGAAGTTCCGAGGTCCTATCAAGCGACTCGAGTTCGGTTGCGTGATCCTGATGATCGTGCCCGGGGCTGATGACATCCAACTGTATCAGCCGACTCACAAGCTCGCGTACAATCTGTAGCACCGCTCGCGTTCGCCTTTCACATGGCAAAGCCTTTCGTCGAGAAATCACATGCATCTCTCGCCTCGCAGAAGCAGCATACGGTTATCAACGGTCTGTCGGGTGCCCGGCGTTACATCTTCCGCCTCACTTTCGGCATTGTCGGTCTTGTCGCCGGTCTCGCCATCATTGCGTGGGTCTGCTACAACGAATTCGTTGAACGCTTACCGCAGTACACTGGCTTCCACTGGTGGGAGCCCTTCGGGATCGGACCCGCTCTTGTCGCTACCGGCTGGTATTGGCTGAAAAGTCTTGCGCGCAAGCGCGTCACTGATGAAGCCAAGGCCTAACCCTACGGAGGTCCTCGAGCGCGACCGCGCCCTTTAAGCCGGTGCTGCTTCGCGATGACAAACACGCAAAGGTGAACGGCAGCCGGCCCCGCGGGTTGGATATGCCTTCAATAGGGCTAGGCCTTTCTCGGTACATCCAATTTGTAAGCCGCATATAAGACCGGATCAGGATTCTTCGCGATGATGGCCTCCACCACTGCGCGAAACTCGTCCGTCAGCCAATGTTTGCGTGTGGACCACCACTCCTTCACCCCAGGGTAGGCGAAGTAGTCAATCATCGTCCTTTCGACCTCCCCCCATAAAGCCTTGTCCAGCGCGCCATCGCGATAGTAGAAATACATTCCTTCGGAATTCCTCGTAAACCTTGTAAAGAACGCACTAAATCTGAGCTTGCTCACAGGATCCAAGCTTTGGAAAGAGCGTATCCCGTCAAGAAAGACAGCCGAGAAGTCGGCGCTCTCCTGAGCAGATTTGACGAGATCACCCCATTGCGCGGTTAAAACATTGATCCCAGCGCGGCGCCGCTCCTTATTCTGTTCTCGGATCTGAATCGCGAGGTAGATTAATGAAGGAATGACACCGACGGCAGCGATTAGTTGGCCGATTGCGGCTAGCATCTCCCAATTCATTGGAATTCTCCCGCCTACCGAAACACAGGACCAGCGATTCCGAAAGTCTTTCGAGTTCGCTCCATCGGATCATCACGCTTTCGGTGCGCGATCGTATATGAGCTGAACGATACCGCTCTTGAATCGCTTCGCTGCGACAAAGCGGAGCGCCTGTGGCGGAGAAGAATGCGACGCTAGCAGTGGAATCCCTGAGCCGAGGAGAACGGGAAAGATGGAGATAATATAACGCGAGATGAGGTCATCCGCCTGAAAAGAGGCAGCCAGCTTTCCGCCGCCCATCAGCCAAGCCCGACGCACGCCGCGCGAGGTCAGCAACTCGACAACTTCACGCGGGCTTTGTGCCGTCAGCGTGATGCTAGGATGAAGGATTGGTAAGTCGCGACGCGTGAAAACCCACGAGGGCTTATTGGGCGACGGCCACCTGCCGAGTTTCAGCGCAAAGTCATAGGTGTGGCTACCAAGCAGCAGAGCATCGATCGATGCTTCTAGGTCGCCTGCACCGTGATCTTGCCCAGCAGTGTGGAAGCGCGAGAGAAAGTCGACGCTGCCATCGGGTGTCGCAATGTAGCCGTCCAGGCTGCTGGCGACATAATAAATGACTTCTGGTATCGCGGGGGTTTCGCTCAAGGAAAGGCAAGCTCTCAGTTACTGACTACTTTTAAAAAGAAGTTCTGCGTTGTCGAGAAAGGTAGAACAAAGTTAGGTTGGCTGCATCGCATGATTAAACATTCGGCGGACGGACCTGATCGGCAGAAGCGCGCGACAGTAGCGCTAGAAAGACGACAAGGGAAAGCGCGGATACTAGCAGACACGTTACCAAACCAAAAGCAAACAAGCCGACCCGTGCTTGCGATAACACTCCGGCGCCGGTCAGCCCAACGAGCAGACCAACGCCTGCCGTTAAAGAGGTAGCCATAGTCGGGAAGAAGCGGACTCTCGCTCGGTAACCCAATCGCGTAAGACGGCGTCCGGAAAGCGCCATAGCTAAGCTAAAGACAATCATCCATGCAGACATCACAAGAGTGGCAGCCCTCCACATTCGCTCACTGCCTATCGCGAAACAGGCAAGGACCAGCGGCAACAACGCCAAGAAAGCCGCGCTCAGGCTTGCACCGAGCATCCAGGCGAGCGACCACATGTCGCGTGCATGCCACCGAGAAGGCGGAGCACCCCGGATTGCGAGAACCAGTCCAGAGAATCCCGCCAGAGTGACGGCGATCTGTGCAGTGGCCAAAAGAAAACCTTCGTGTTGCACGTTGCTTCCGTTCGCCTAACGAGATACAAGCTCAGCCACGGCTCAGGGCAGCGCAAGTGGTTGCTTTCTGCGGTTACAGTAGCTACGGTAAACATCTAAAAACAACGCCGTAAGCCAGGCAGCGCGCGAATACCTCGGGGCTTGCCTGCAGGATCTGGTTAGATAGGTTGGTCGCTGCTCACTGATGGCTAGGCCAAACATCTGCTTCACCGCGGGTCGATACTCCACGACAGAGCGTCGTAGAAAGTACGCTGAACTCATTTCACAATGGGCCGGTTGGCCTCCTCGATTGATTACGCCTCGGGTTCGTGGCAAACCACTTCGATATTGTGCCCGTCCGGACCGATGACGAAAGCGGCATAGTAGCTCGCGTGGTACTCCGGGCACAGACCAGGTGCACCGTTGTCTTTGCCACCGGCTTCCATCGCCGCACGATAAAAAGCTTCGACTTGCCGGCGATTCGCGGCCGTGAAGGCCAGGTGAAGGTGCGCTGGCTTCTCCTCGGTTTGGAATAGGCACAAGGAAGCGTTACCCATCGCGCTAAGCTCGACACCGTACGTCGGCGTCCCCTCTGAAACAACAGCTACGCCAAGCGGTTCGAGTGCCTTGAGGAAGAACGCTTTGCTCGCGGCATAGTCGCTGACTCCGAATTTGACGTGATCAAACATGAGTTCTCCTGAAGCGGTGTGGGCCTGGGCGAGACCTAGCGAGACACAAGCTCAGCCACGGCCCAGGGGCACGCAAGTGGCGACTCTTGAAGGCACGCTAGCTACGCTGCCCATCCAAAACAATGACGCTGTCCGAATTTCAAAACCTTAGTCACAATGTGAGCCTTCCATGAGCGAAGTCCCAAAGGCGCGGCTGGCAGCCGCCTGGCTAGGCCGGTTGCTTGTAATCGAAGTCAATGCTGGCCAAGAGCCAAAACTCCGAGATTTTATCACCTCTCAAATGATAAAAATAGATAACCTCAATTTCTGAGTTCTGCATGGTTTGAAGCTCGAGCGTGGTAAAAACGAATCGGATCGAGAATCGATCCTTTTCAGCAATGACGTCTGTGATGTCAAACTTCTGACTCTGGCGGTTCTTGCGGTCCCAAGCCAGGCGGTTCTCAAGATCGCTGTAATGGATGGTCTGAGAACGATGGTGGCCAACAACATCAGGATGGTAGTAGTGAGCCAATTTCGTTGCATCGAACGGCTCCCACACTTCCTCCATTAGATTCCTGGCAAAGAGGTGGAGTTCGCCGGTAGTCATAGATTTCAGCCTGAGGAGACACAAGCTCAGCCACGGCTCAGGGGAGCGCAAGTGGCTGCTCGTGAAAGCACCCTAGCTACGCTGGACATGAAGGAACACCGCCGTCTGAGTCAGCCGCCTCGCGAACACTTTCGGAGTTGGCTGCAGCGTCTGGTTAGCCTTGTGCGCATCAAGAGAAGAGACCGAAGTGCCATCCAATCACTGCTGCGACTATAAGACCGCGGCGCCGCAATAGAGCAAAGCGCGGCTCTGCGGCCGATCCGGCCAATGCAGAGCAGCTGTGGACCAAACTCGATTGCGAGCTGCTATTGCTTGCTGCAAGGCAAAAGCTTGAGCGCGCCACCAGTTCATTTTGCGTTTCGCGTCATAAGCATGGCGCGCGGCTCGGATTTCTCCTTCGCTCGGCCCGATGAGTGAGGAGAAACCGGCAAGGAGACATGCGAAACCTAACAGCAAGGCGTGAATCCCGACGATGAGAAGCAGTGTATTCACGGCGCGCTGTTAAGCCCTAACTGATGATTAAACGAAAGTTCGTCGTTAAGTGCGAACTTCCTTTCGTCTAACACGGTGTGGTGAGCTTTGGCCAGGATTTCCGGGCGTGACGACACTTGCGCGGGCGCCTGGTCGGGAGATCGATGCTAATACCAAATGAAGATGCGCGCCGGGATTAAGCGGCGCGCATTTTGTCTCTCAGGCCGTGTGTTTGTGGACGCTGGCAGGGTTACCACCAGGCGCAATTCGGATTCAAAAAACCATCATTGTCCGTCATCGCCCTAATGGGTGATGCGGCCGCGCCGACGGCACCAGCCCTTTCGCCGCGTTAGCGCGTAGATCGAGTGGTGAAAGCCGGGGCCAGTCAAAATCTTCCGCGTGCTCGGCGTGGCTGGGCTGCGAAAGTTGATTTATGCTGCCGAAGATCGGCGGCAATTCACCTCTCCATGAGGAAGCGAAAAAAAGACCCAGGAACGAGCACGGCCACGGGAGAGCCGGAAACTCTCGTCCCGGGGAACGCCGCCATTCGCGGCAGCATCACCCACGCCGTGGTAATCAAGGAAGGCGATTTGTTTTTCCTGAGCGAACCGGACGGAAGCGTGCCGCTGAGCGAGGGGCATGGTTTTGGCCTTTATTACCACGACTGCCGATTTCTTAATGGTTACACGCTGCGGATGGGTGGGCAGAAAGCGGAGGCGCTGGTCGCGAATGCCGAGCGCGGCGCGATGGCAAGGCTGGGGCTCTTCAACCCCGAGCTGAGATGGGACAGCCAGACTTTACCTAAACATCAGGTCGAGATTCGCTGGTCGCGCGCGATTTCGAGTAAGCATCTGGCGCTTTTAGACACGCTCACTTTGCACAGCCTCACGGCGGAGCCGGTGAGTCTCCCGATCACGCTGAGCTTTCAATCGGGCTTCGAAGACATCTTCGCTATTCGCGGTTTATTCCAGGGCAAACGCGGGACGCTGCATGCGCCCGAGTGGCGCGAAGAGGTGCTGCACTTTCTGTATGAGGGCGCGGATGGGATCAATCGCGAACTGGAGATCCACTTCGCGCCGGACCCGGCCTCAACCGAGCGGAACAGCGCGCATTTCCAGATCGAGCTTGCAGGAAAGGGATGCCGTGAGCTCCAGGTCTCGCTTTTCGTCAGAGAATCGGGCGCGGCCAAAGCAGATGGCGAGCTCGTCCAATCGCGTGTTGGACGGCCGGCCAGCGAAACGCTGCCGCGCAACATGCCGATCCCATCGTGTGAGCAAAGAGGTCAGGTCCGGACCGACAGCCTGCTTTTAAATCGGGTGCTGGACCGCTCGTTGCGCGACCTCGGCGTGCTGCGGAGCGATCTCGGCCAGGAGGCATATTTCGCCGCAGGCGTGCCGTGGTTCGTGGCGCTCTTTGGCCGCGACAGCATCATCACTGCGATGCAAACGCTGGCCTATGATCCTGGGATTGCGGAGCAGACAATTCGGCTTTTGGCCGAGCATCAGGGCACGAAAGCTGATCCATGGCGGGAAGAAGATCCGGGCAAAATCCTGCACGAGCTGCGCGTCGGCGAAATGGCGAACCTGCGCGAGGTGCCGCACACGCCGTATTATGGGACAGTCGATGCGACGCCGCTCTGGCTCATGCTTGTGGGCCAGCACGCTGCCTGGACTGGTGATCTGCGTGTTTTCCGCGAATTGCGCGGTCACATTGAAGCGGCGCTGAATTGGATCGAGCGATATGGCGACAGCGACGCCGACGGTTACGTCGATTACGAGTGCAGAATCGACAAAGGGCTGGCGAACCAAGGCTGGAAGGATTCGGCCGATGGCATTGTCAACGCCGATGGCTCGCTGGCCAGGGCCCCCATCGCGCTGGTGGAAGTGCAGGGTTACGTCTATCGGGCCAAGCTCGAGATGGCGGCACTCTTTCACAGGGCCGGTGAGACGGAGCGAGCGGACCAATTAGAGAACGATGCGCGGCAATTGCACAAGCGTTTCAACCAGGACTTCTGGGTCAAGGACGGCTACTACGCTCTTGCCCTTCAACAAGGCAAAAGCCAGGCGGCCGTGCTTTCTTCCAATGCCGGCCACGCGCTCTGGACTGGCATTGCCGAGAGCGAGCGCGCGCGGAAGACAGCCGATCATTTGCTTTCCCGTGAAATGTTCAACGGCTGGGGCATTCGCACTCTTTCCGCCGCGGCCGTGCGTTACAACCCGCTCGGGTATCATCTCGGCACAGTCTGGCCGCACGATAATTCGCTCATCGGGGCCGGGTTTAAACGCTACGGCCTCGATGCCGAAGCTCTGCGTATCTTGAGCGGCATGATCGAGGCCGCAGTGCATTTCGATGCCCACCGGCTGCCGGAGCTCTTCGGCGGTTTCGCTCGGGAAGATTACGGCATTCCGGTTTCGTATCCGGTGGCATGCCAGCCTCAGGCATGGGCGGCCGGGGCCGTGCCTTATCTGCTCACGAGCACGCTCGGGCTGGAGCCGGAGGCATTCGAGCGCCGCTTACGCGTGGTGCGTCCGGTTTTGGCGGAGAACGTCAACCATCTCGAGTTTCACCAACTGCAGGTGGGCAAGGCTCGTGTGGATCTGCTTTTTGAACGCACCGTCCACGGGATCGATGTGCGGGTCCTGGCGGCGGAGGGTGATCTGGAGATCCTTATTGAATCATGAAAAACATGGCGCTGTCCTTACCGGGAACAAGAGTATGAAAATTGCGCAGGTCGCGCCACTCTATGAAAGCGTGCCGCCGCAACTTTATGGCGGCACTGAACGCGTCGTCTCCTACCTGACCGAGGAGCTGGTGCGATGCGGGCACGAGGTGACGCTTTTTGCCAGCGGCGATTCCGCCACAGCGGCAGAATTAGTGCCTTGCTGCGAACGCTCGCTGCGTCTGGGCTCGGCCGTCGATATGATGGCGCACCATATCGTCATGCTCGAGCAAGTCTTCAAACGAGCAGGCGAGTTCGACATTGTCCATTTCCATATCGATTATCTGCATTTCCCGCTTTCCCGGCGCAGTGGGATCACGCAGCTGACCACTCTGCATGGCCGGCTTGATCTGCCGGACCTGCCTCAGCTTTACCGGGAATTCCGCGACATGCCGGTGGTCTCGATTTCCAATGCGCAACGCCAGCCGCTGCCCTTTGCTAATTGGTTGGGCACTGTTTACCACGGTCTGCCGCTCGCTCGTTTTCCGTTTCGCGAAAACCCGGAGGATTACCTCGTTTTCCTTGGACGCATCTCGCCCGAGAAGCGGGTCGATCGCGCGATCGAGATCGCCAAAAGGGTGGAGCGCCCGCTGAAGATTGCCGCCAAAGTCGATCGCGCCGATGAACGATACTTTGAGGAAGAGGTCAGGCCGCTGCTTGGTCATCCGCTTATTGAATACACGGGTGAGGTCGGGGAGCGGGAAAAAGCCGAGCTGCTTGGCGGCGCTTCCGGCTTGCTTTTTCCAGTCGATTGGCCGGAGCCATTTGGCCTGGTCATGATTGAGGCCATGGCGTGCGGCACTCCTGTCCTCGCCTTCCGCTGCGGCTCGGTCCCGGAAGTCGTCAGAGAAGGCGTGAGCGGATTCGTAGTGAAAGATGTGGAAGAAGCGGCTGCGGCAATAGAGGACCTGGTGCGGCTTGACCGGGCAAAGTGCCGGCAGGAATTCGAAAAGCGTTTCAGCGATCAGCGCATGACCGCCGATTACGTGAAGCTGTATGAAAAAATCATGGCCCAAAAGCCGCGCGTAAATGAGCTATTAAGCACGGCTGCCTGAGCAGCTCGACGAGCGTTGTCGATTCGACGGGCCCGGGTTTGGTGAAGGAGGCGTTGCCGAGCAAAACGGAAGGAGGTCTTCGAAGGGCCCGGCACGCTTTCGTCGTTTGTGTCGCTCTTTAGATGGCGACTTGCTCAAAAGAGACGTGTGGAATGTCCTCAACTCTTTTCTGCGCGTGCTCGACTGTGATCCCGCAGATACTGCCCTCGGCGTCGATATCAAGCAGGGTATCGTCATCGAGGTCGCGTGTCTCCGCGACGTCCGCTCTGCGGAACTCGATGTAGAGCGTGTCAGTCTCTTGTAAGTAGCGAAAATCGCCGAGATCGTGAAAACATTCTCGATTCACGAGCGCGAGCAGGAGGCCCTACTCCTCCCCGTTAGCCAGCGCCATATCGAAAGCGGCTGGGGTCTTCTCTGCTGCGAGTCTTAAGTCCGGCTGATTAGATTCGTGGCGAACGGCCAGACCATTGGAGATGACGCGAACGACCCATCCATAATACTTGGTGCCTTTAACGCGTTTAGTCACCACCGGCGAGCCGCTCACAATTTGTCCGCCTGTTGTGCTTTGACGCGCCGGAATTGAGATCCATTTGCTGTCGCCCGCCATAGGGCCGCCTTCGAACAGGAGAGTATCAAACGCGGCCGCGGATGCCTTGCGTTGTGCATCGCAGATGTACTCAGAACCGTCAAGATCGCTGCGGACAATGATAAAACACTGAACATCATACGGCACCTTGGGCGCGCCGAATGACTTCAAATCGACACGCACGATCACCTTTTCAATAGTG
>JBKPQR010000038.1:0-9049 GCA_046734175.1 Verrucomicrobiota bacterium
CGCCCACGTTGATAGTATTGGCGGCGAAAAGCGCGCTGACCGCGATAATGATGAGCGGCCGAGGCAGTTTGTGATGAAAGGCGCCGGCCAGGCCGCGGCCGCTGGCGAGACCGATGTGAGCGCACATCATTTGCACCGCGGCCATGAGCGGCCAGGTGATGAACGCAGTCCAGAGCAGCGATGTCCCCAGCGCCGCGCCCGCGCTCGAGTAGGTGGCGATTCCCGATGGGTCATCGTCTGCGGCGCCAGTGATCAATCCCGGCCCGAGATTGGACAAGAACTTCCGCACCGCGCCTTTCCATCGGGCCGCACCGGATGGCATGAAACAGAGCTACTGAATCGCTACGGCAACAGCAATGGCGCAGAGCGATCTTCGCTCGTAATTCCTCCGGCGCGTGCTGTAAGGTACGGCTATGCGCGTTTTGGCGATTGACGCTTCGCTACGGCATACCGGCGTCGCGATCGTGGACAAGGCGAATGGCCGGGCGCGTGCGCTCTATTACGGAACGATTCACAACGCCGGCTCGCTCCGATCTTCCGCATGCCTGGTAGCGATCCGGGCTGCGCTGGCGCAATTGATTCATGAACATGAGCCGGACTGTTGCGCCCTCGAAGCTGTGATTTACGTGCAGAGTTACAAAACGGCCATCACGCTGGGCGCGGCACGCGGCGCGGCCATTCTGGCGGCGGCGGAAAAAGGACTTCCGGTTTTCGAATACGCCCCCACGCGAGTGAAGCAGTCGACCGTCGGCACCGGCGCGGCAGCGAAAAACCAGGTGGCGTTCATGATGCGGGCGCTGCTTGGTTTAACGGAAACACCGGATGCCGATTCGGCCGATGCGCTCGCGATTGCGCTGACGCACCTGCGCGCGCACGACACCGCGCAGCTCGGAATCGCAGCAACCCAACAGATCTGAATTTGACGGGCTTGATCACTACGCCTGATCTCAACGTCCGCTGGCTGGGACGAGTCGGCTTCGCTGAGGCGCTGAAGTTGCAGGACGAAATCGTGGCGAGGAAACGCTCCGAGCCGATGTCGCCCGACACGTTCCTCTTACTCGAGCACGAGCCGGTTTACACCATCGGGCGCACACCGGACCAGACGAGCCTGCGCGGCGCGATGCATTTGCCGCATCCGCTCTTTCAAATCAATCGCGGAGGTCAGGCGACTTACCACGGTCCCGGACAACTCATCGGTTATCCCATTATCGATTTGCGAAACTGCGGGCAGGACCTGCACAAATTTCTGCGTTGGATGGAGGGGCTGTTGATTGCATTTTTAACGCGATACGGAATTGCGGCGCGCCGGCGTGACGGGCTTACCGGCGCGTGGGTGGAGAACCGCAAGATCGCTTCCATCGGCGTGGGCGTGCGGCATTGGATCACGATGCACGGCTTTGCCTTGAATGTGTGCGGCGACCTTTCGCCTTTCGCGCAGATCACGCCTTGCGGAATAGCCGATATTGCGATGACATCGATCGAAAATGAGACCGGTCAAAGCGTGACAGTGGCCGCCACGGCCGAGATAATGGAGTTGCTGGCGAGGAACGCGCTGATCGAGTTGAGAAGCCCGGCCCCTTCAGCGACATGAAAACAAAGATGGCCATTCCTTTGGAAGACAATTTCGCGGACGTCATCAGCAAGGCGCAACGCGGTCTTGGCCTTTCCGATTCCGAAGTGGCGGAGAAAGCGCGCATCGATGCCAGTGCACTGCGCAAATTGCGCGACGGATCCTTCGACGAGCTGGCGCTGTTTCGCGTGGCGCCGGTGCTCGGCCTGGGCGGGCGCGCGCTATGCGATCTGGCGCAGGAAAAATATCAGCCGGCCGGGCGTGAGATCGAAGGACTGGCGATGTTCAATACGCCATTTCATGACATGCGCGTGAACGCGTTCCTCGTCTGGGATCCGGCATCGCGCCAGGGCATCGCTTTCGACACCGGCGCCGATTGCAGTGGAATGCTCGCGCGCATCAAGAAAGAACAACTATCCGTCAAACTCATTCTCCTGACGCACGCACATCCAGATCACATCGCGGACCTGGCGAGACTGGTGAAAGCGACGAACGCCGCGGTTTACATCTCCAGCCGCGAGTCGGCCCCCGGCGCAGAAGGAATTAGCGAAGGCAGGAAATTCAAAGTAGGCAAATTGCAGATCGATTCTCTCTCGACCTGGGGACACTCGCGCGGCGGCATGACCTATTTTGTGACCGGCTTATCGCGTCCGATTGCGGTGGTGGGCGATTCTCTTTTCGCCGGCTCAATGGGCGGCGGAAACGTTTCCTACAAAGACGCTGTGCGAAATAACCTCGAAAAAATCCTGCGGCTGCCGGATGAGACGATCATTTGTCCCGGGCACGGGCCGCTTACCAGTGTGGGAGAGGAAAAGGAACACAATCCATTCTTTGCCGGGCAAATGTCAGCCTGAAAAAGGAACGACTTCTCGCGAGTTTTGCGCAGTCACCTCTCACTCTGAACGAAGTGAAGAATCTCTCGAACATTTGGAGGGAACGGCCAGAGATCCTTCGCTTCGCTCAGGATGACAACAGCAGTAAGGGATGACAACGGGACTAAAATAACCTCGAAATGAACATCGGTTTTGTCGGCGTTGGCCGAATGGGCGCGAACATGGCGCGGCGGCTGAAGGAGTGCGGGTTTCGCGTCACCGCAATTTATGATGTGAATCGCAAGGCAGCCACCGATCTGGCTGGCGAACTTGGTTGTACGGCGTGCCAGCAGTTATCCGATATGACGGCGGAGTCGGACGTGGTCATCACCGTGGTGAGCGATGATGCGGCGATGCGACAGATATTCGCGGAATCGGGTGAGAGCCTGCTGGTGAATGCGCGCGGGAAGTTGTTTATCAATTGCGCGACCATCACACCCGCTGTGCACGTGGAGGTGGAGCGGCTCGCGGCAAAAGCGGGGGCGCGGACGCTCGAGGCATGCATGGCCTCGAGCATCACGCAGGCGCGCGAGGGCACACTTTACTTGATGTGTGGCGGGAGCGGAGAAGCCTTTCGCGAGGCGCAACCAATCCTGGAAAAACTCGGGAAGAAAGTGCGCTACATCGGCGCAAGCGGCGAGGCGGCGAAGGTGAAAGCGCTTGTTAACATGGTGATGAACATCAACACCGCCGGGCTGGCCGAAGGCCTGGGTTTGGGGGATGCACTCGGCCTCGACCTCACCGTCTTGCGAGAGGTTTTTTCCGAAACCGGTGCCGCCTCGCGTGTCTTGCAAACCGATGGCGAGGACATGCAAAACCGGGAGCACTCTGTCTTTTTCTCCGCCGCTCATGCCGCCAAAGACAGTGGGATCGCGCTCGATCTCGCTCAGGAGGTCGGACTCGATCTTCCGCTCGCGCGCGCGACCAAGCAGCAATATGATGCAATGGTTCAGGAAGGGCTGGGCGAACTGGACAAATCTGGTATCGCCGAGCTGACCTTCAAAACCCGGCACAAACATCGCGGCGATCACGTCTGATACTCGTGCTCGTAATCGTGCTCGTGCTCGTGCTCGTGCTCGAAACGAATAAGCACTCGATTACAAGCCCCGGCACGTGCTGACTTGAAACTTCCTCCGCGTCACTGAGTTTCAATGGAAAGTGAAAACTGTCTGGCGTGTCTTTGTTTATCTGAAGCGCTATCCGCTCCTGGCGCTCGGCACGCTCACTTGCGCCATTCTCGGCACGCTGATGGTGATCGTTTTTCCCGCGGCAACAAAGTGGATCCTTAACGATGTGATCAACGCTCATCATCCGGAGCGTCTCTTTCCCCTGCTCGCGCTGGTGGCGCTGGCGATGTTGCTCCAGAATGGATTTAATTCCTTGCGTCTCCTGCTCAACAATACCTTCGAGCAGAAAGTCATATTCGACTTACGCAGCGATCTCTACTCGCATATTCAAACGCTGCCGCTGCGCTGGTTTGATAACCGCGCCACTGGCGATTTGATGACACGCGTTCTGGAGGATGTCAGCTCGGTGGAGCGCGTGCTGATCGATGGCATCGAGCAGGGCACGGTGGCGGTATTGCAAATCGTGGTGGTGGTCGCTGGAATGTTTTATCTGAGCGCGAAACTCGCACTCGTCGCCCTGGCGCCGGTGCCATTCCTCGCCGGAGGCGCGCTTTGGTACACGCTCACCGCGCATCGCCGTTACCGCTTGCAGCGGGTTGCTGCTTCCGGAATGAACTCGCTGCTGCACGATAATCTTTCCGGCATTCGCCAGATCAAAAGCTTCGTGCGCGAGCGCGAAGAACACCGCCGCTTCAACCGCGCGAGCGACGAATTGCGAAGGGCCACGCTTGTGGTGATGAAGGTGTGGGCGCTTTACAATCCATCGATGTACTTGTTCGGGTCGCTCGGCGTGCTCTTCGTCGTCGCGGTAGGGGCACGCGGCATTTTATCCGGCGCGATGCAGCTGGGCGATCTCGGCGCTTTTCTTTTGCTCTCCAGTTTTCTCTACGAACCCATCGGCAAACTGCATCAACTCAATCAACTGGTGCAGGCCGGACGGGCGGCGGGCGAACGCGTCTTCGAAATCCTGGATGCGCCCGGCGAGCCCAAAGGGGGCAAGACCTTCGCGCGGCCGGTGCGCGGCGAGATCGAGTTCCGGCGTGTGAGTTTCAGTTATGGCGGCGAGCTGCCGGCTTTGACTGACGTTTCTTTTCACGCGCGTCCAGGTGAGACGATTGCGCTCGTGGGCACCACGGGCGCCGGAAAATCAACCATGATCAATCTGCTGACGCGCTTTTATGAATTCGATCGTGGAGAAATTCTGATCGATGGAAATTCCATTCGCGAGTTCAGCATTCGCGCATTGCGCCAACAAATCGGCATGGTGACACAGGAAAGCTTTTTGTTTAACGGCACCATTCGCGAGAACCTCCAGATTGGTAAGCCGGACGCGAGCGACCAAGAGTTGCTGGAGGCGGCCGAAGCAGCCAATGCGCGGCCATTCATCGATCGCCTGCCGCAAGGCTTGAGCAGCGTGGTGGGCGAGCGCGGCGTAAAACTCAGCGTCGGAGAAAAACAGCGGCTCTCCATTGCGCGAGCGCTCCTGAAAGATCCGCCCATCCTTATCCTCGATGAAGCCACTGCCAGCGTGGACACGGCCACGGAGCGGCTCATCCAGGAAGCACTGGAAAATCTGATGTTTGACCGGACTTCAATCGTGATCGCGCACCGGCTTTCGACCATCATTCACGCCGACCAAATTCTTGTGCTCGAGCGCGGCCGCATCATTGAGCGGGGCACGCACGAGCAGCTGCTCGCCTTCGGTGGAAAATATGCCCGGCTCTGCGAGCAAAGTCTGCTGGAAGCACCGGAGAGCGAGCCGGCGATTGTCTGATTTAGTTCAACTTTGCTCCGGGGCAGCGGCGAGCAATTGCTGGTAACGCTGCTCCAGGTCGTGGTAACGAGCTTCGGCTTCGCGCAGCGCACGCCGCTCCTCGCGCAAACTTCGTTCCAGATCGCCAATGCGTTCTTCGAAGTTGATCGACATACGAGTCGCCGCCGGTGTCTCACCGGTGGCGCCATTGCCGTTCTCGGCCGCGGGCGAGAAAAGCGATTCGATCTCCGCGATACGCTGCCGCGAACCGTCGCAAGTGTTGATGACGAAGTTCTCCGGCGTGATTTCGCCGATGCGGACAAATTCCTGGATCGCGCCCAGAGTCGTCGGGCCGTAGTAGCGCTCGGTCGTCACTTCCACCAGCCAATCCATCCCCAACTCGGCCAGCATTGGCGCTTTCATCCAGGTTTCCTGGTCCGGCGAAACCAGATCCTGCGGCGCGATGCGTGCGCTCGCGGCCCATCGCACGAGCTGATCGAATGAGAGCGGCCCAAAGAGGCCGCGGTCTTGGTGTTTGCGGAGATACCAGGTTGTTTCCATCACTACTCAGTGGGCGAGGGTGAGGCGGAAGTCGCGGGCGAAGCTGTGGCGCTCGCGGGCGGAATCATCAGGGTCTGGCCGGCCTGCAACTTCCGTCCGTCCTCGATGTGATTAAACTTCTGAAGGTCTTCCACTCCCACCTTGTACTGTTTGGCAATGGAGGTAAGGGTTTCGCCGCGGGCGACGACGTGAGTGAGTGCGCCCGGATGTGCTGGATCAATCGCTGCTGCTGCCGTCGGAGCAGGCGTGGTCTCGCCAACCATAACTCCTGGACGGGACATCTGCTGTTCCATTTTCAGAATCTGCTGTGAAAGCGCGTCGATCTTGGTGTTTATCTCGTCCAGTTTCTTCGTCAGCGCTTCCATCGACGAGGAGGCGGGCGAGGCCTCCGGCGTTTGCCCAAAGAGGCCGCTCAAGGTGAGCAGCAACGGCAGCAGCGGCGCGAGCAATTTCATCGGCCGAATTTTGCCACCGCGATCATAAGCTGGCAAGACATCCGCTCAATAAACCCTGAAAGCATTGTCGCCGGTTGCGAGCGAAGAGATTTCCAGTAACTTTTTACCGATGCCGGAGCGCATTCAAAAGCCGGTGGAACCGGCGCCGTGGGGTCCGAAGCAGGGAGACGGCGATGGGCCGCGCTCGCCCGATATTTCCCGGCCCGACACGAGGGATCTGCTGAAAAAGATGCGCAAAGTGGATCCGAACCAGTCGAAACGTTACCGCCAGCGCACTGGCCAGTAATGGACGCTGGCGCGCAGCCGCTCGAGTTCGCCGGGAGCGGCGATTTTCCCGCGCTGCTTCGGCGCGATGGATTGCTGGACGTGAGCAGCCAAAAGATGGCGGCCGATTCGAGCCTTGTTCCCACACAATCGACCACCATTCTCGCGTTCAAATTTGCCGAGGGGGTGTTGGTTGCGGGTGATCGTCGCGCGACCTCGGGCAACACCGTCGTTTACGATCGTGCCGATAAGGTCCTGGAAATTGACCGGCACTCCATCATGGCCATCGCGGGCGTGCCCGCGACCGCGTGGGAAATGGCGCGCGTGCTGGAGCATTCCTTTCAATTTTTCCGCCGCACTCAGTTGCAGGAGATGAGCGTGGACGGCAAGGTGCGCGCGCTGTCCAAGCTGCTGCGCGACAACTTTGGCTTCGTGATGCAGGGCGTCGGCGTCGTTGTGCCGATTTTTGCAACCTTTGATGGCAACGCTTCGCCTCCGGCCCGGCTCTATTTTTACGATGCCATGGGTGCGCAATTCGAAGCAACCGATTTCGCCGCGACCGGTTCAGGTTCGCCGGCCGTGCGCGGCATTCTCTATTACGAAAATACCTGGGGGAAAAAGCCGCTGCAAAAAATCAGCGAGGATGAAGCGGTGGTGGTGGCGCTGCGCGCACTTGACACCGCCTCGGAGGCGGACACGGCCACAGGCGGCATCGATCGGCACGCCAAAATTTTCCCCATTATAAAAACGGTCTCGGCCCGCGGCATCAGCACATTGGCCGAGGAAAAGATCGCGGCGCTCTTTCACAAGCGCGTGGCATGATTGAAGAGCCGTATCGCTGGGTGGAAGCGATCGCCACGCGGCGCGATTACATCGAGACGCAGCTCTCGTCCGGCAGCCCGATTGTGGCTATCGCTTGCGCGGAAGGAGTTCTCCTCTTCACCGTGGGCGAACAAAAACTCTTCGAAATTTACGATCGCATCGCGCTTGGAGCAATCGGCCACCCGGGCGATATCGAACGGCTGCGCATGGCGGCGATCGAACTGGCGAGCACTGAGGGTTTCGCGCGCGCAGCAGCCGACGTATCGCTGCGCCGGCTCGCTTATTACTCGCTCAGTCCGGTGATGAAGAACGCTTTCGAGCAAATCTACGGCGCGCCTTTTCTCGCGCGCCTGCTCTTTGCGGAGATCGGCGCGACGGCCGATGAAGACCTTTTTCTGCGGGTCGAATACGACGGCGCCATCAGCCCGGCAAAGAGCGGCCACAAACGGGCCGCGGTCCTGGCGCCGACAGCCAAATCGGCGGAACAGATGGAACAATTCCTGGAACGGGAACATCGCGGCGATGAAGGACTCGCCGATGCTCTCGGGCTGGCATTCGACACCTGGACCGTGGGACAGAAGATTCTCGAGGAAGGAAACGCGTTGCCGCGACGGGAAGAGGTGAATGCGCAGCGGCGCGAACGCCTCGGCGATGGCGCGATCGCTGCGGTCGTGCTGGAGCGCGCCGCCCGGACAGCGCAACAATACCGCGCGGTGAGTGAGGCCGAGCTCGCATCGTTGCGCTGAAGAGCATGAGAATGCACAGGCTCGACTCGCGAGTCACCACGACCGTCGCCTGGCTGGGACTCGCGTTGATGAGTGCCTCGTTCCTCGCGCTCTTGTTCCAGCCGCAGCCGGCGGCCCTTCCACCGGTCGCGCGACACCGGCGGGCCGAACCCTTCGCGCTCGTCGTGCTCGATCCCGGTCACGGCGGCACGGATTCGGGCGCAATCGCCGGGGGCGTGGCCGAGAAAGATCTCACACTCGATATTGCCCAACGCGTGGACCGGTTATTGACTGCGCACGGAGTGGCGACGCTGATGACGCGGGTCGGCGATTCCTATGTTGCGCTCGCGGACCGCGCAGCGCTGGCCAACCGACCGGATGACGCCGTCTTCGTCAGCATTCATTTAAATGAAGGGACGCGGCCGGTGACGAGCGGAGTAGAGACCTATTTCGCCGCCGAACAAACGACGGGAAGCGCGCGCCTCGCCAGCTGGCTGCCATTCCTGCAAAGCGTTTCGGCTGCCACGCCCAACGTCGAAAGCCAGAGCCTGGCTGGATTCATCCAGCAGGAATTAGTTACGCAAACCCGCGCGAATAACCGCGGCACGAAGGCAGAGCAATTCTATGTCCTCGCAAATGTCCGCCATCCGGCCGTGCTCGTGGAAGGAGGTTTTCTGACCAACAAAGACGACATTGGAAAACTCGCCGACATTAGCTACCGCGAACAGCTGGCAACGGCCATCAGCTCTGGGATTCTCAAGTATCGCGAAACGCTGAAGCACCGCACGGTGGCGCGTGCAGAATAACGCGAAAAGTGGGGCGTCAAAATGCCAAAGCAATGAAATGGGGCCTTGCGACTCTCTTGCTGGCGATGGCGCAGCTCGCGCTTGCTGACAGCGC
>JBKPQR010000039.1:0-21199 GCA_046734175.1 Verrucomicrobiota bacterium
TCCAATTCCGTTCGCGTCCGATCTGCCGTAATTTCCTTGCGATCAACCCGGCGCCACACCTACTAAGCCTGAGTGGGGCGCAACTATCGCTGAATGGCAGGCAGATGCCCCGAGAGCCAGTTAAAAAACTGCGAACTTCCATCATCGGTACAAGTGCGAGAGGTTCACCATCCGCACAAAGCCGGATATAGAAAGGCTGATGGCGGTATGTATTCGCCAAAACCCGTGCCCAAGCTGAAGTATGGAAGACTGTCGCCTCCGGATGCGAACTAACCCATTCATCCCAAAGTGGCTCAGTTACCGGATCGACGACCGTGGCATCTACCGGCCTATCGTCCTGTTTAGAGTCTTCCGTCATCCCAGTGTCGGCAGAAGGCGGCACAACAATGCTGAACGGATCGATGTTAAGGTGAGTCGCTGTCAAAGCTAATGGCCAGGGAGCGGCTTAAGCCGGCACGCTCACACCAACTGCCTGAGTAATTGTTTCTATGACGTAGTCGATCTGCTCGTTGCTCAGCTCAGGATACATCGGCAATGACAGGAACTCGTTCGCTATTGCTTCGGAAACCGGGAAGGAGCCACGGCCATACCCGAGATGAGAGTAGGCCTGTTGCAAATGAACCGGAACCGGATAATGCACGCCGCAGCCGATTCCTCGTTCTTGCAGATGCCGCAGGACTTCATCGCGTTGCTTCACGCGGACAGCATAGACATGATAAACGTGGCGCGAGTAATCGGCCTCGAAAGGCACGATGACTTCATCATTTCCGTCGAACCCTTCGGTGTAACGGCGGGCATGGGCACGGCGCAGCTCGTTACCACGCTCGAGGTGGCGCAGCTTAATGGCAAGGCACACCGCCTGAATAGCATCCATTCGGCAGTTCCAGCCGATCATGCTGTGATGATACTTCCGTGTCTGCCCGTGATCACGCAAGGTGCGAATGACATCGCGAAGTTCAGTATTGTTAGTAACTACTGCCCCAGCCTCACCCAGCGCCCCGAGGTTTTTTCCAGGGTAAAAGCTAAAGCAGCCTACCTGACCCATCGATCCAGCAGGGTGATTTTTATATTCCGCGCCATGCGCCTGAGCGGCATCTTCTATTACCGCCAAACGATTCTGCTTCGCAAACTTCAGAATCGGGTCCATGTCAGCCATCTGTCCGAATAGATGCACTGGCACGATGGCTTTCGTGCGCTTAGTCAGGGCGGCCGAGAGCCCAGATGGATCTATCGTGTAAGTATGCTCATCGACATCGACGAAGACGGGAGTAGCTCCCGTATAGGTAATAGCTTCCGCCGTGGCCATGAACGTGCTTGGCACGGTAATCACTTCATCGCCCGGACCTACTCCACACGCCAGGAGCGCAAGCCACACTGCCTCGGTCCCGCTACCCAGTGCGACGGAGTGTTCGCAATTACAAAAAGCTGCAAAGGCATCTTCGAATCGCGTGACAGCAGGCCCGCCTGCGAATACTCCGCTATCGATAACCTGCCGAATGGCGAGTTCGAATTCCTCGCGCAGCGCTGCATGATGAGCGTTAAGATCTAAGAAGGGTACTTTCATTGTGAGAGATCGTCAGAACGACGCGACGAAATACGCCCCAAACTGAAGTGACAGCACTAGCTCATGGACAGTAGCCCTGCCCGCGCCGTGTGCTTCAACGTCTGGCGCAGTGAGTGGATGAGCCGCCCGGCCCTCACTCATACTGCCAGCTGGCCGACGCGCACTTCATCGCGCTCAGTGCCAGCCCGCCTTGTTATCGCCTCTTCCCGCCGGCGGGTGAAGTTGACGGGCGCGCCATTAGCCTTGAGGGAGGCGGAAGCCGCTTCCAGAATGGTCACCAACTCGAGGCCGGAGCGGCCGTCGGTAATTGGCTCCATCCCATTCTCGATGCAATCGATGAAGTGCTGGCACTCGACCTTGAGAGGTTCCTCCTGCTGAATGTGCGGGATGTAGCTATCGCCGTAGTGATAGGAGTAGTGGAACTCGGCGAAAGTATCATAGTGCGGAGGCCGATCGACCCGCACATCATAGATGCGAATTTTCTCGAGCGGCTGAAGATCATCATAAACGATCATGCGTCTGGTACCGACAATGGTCATTTCGCGCACCTTGCGCGGCTCGAGCCAGCTACTTTGAATAGTGGCAAACTTTTTATTGCGGAAAGAAAGCGAGAGGTTGGTTACATCTTCCACTCCGGCCGTGACATGGGCATTGCCCTGGCAGTTCACGGTGAGTGGTAGCTCGGATAAGATGTGCAGGATAATAGAAATATCGTGCGGAGCCAGATCCCACACCACGTTGATGTCCTTCTGAAACAACCCGAGGTTAAGGCGGCGCGAATTGATGTAACGGATGTCGCCGATGTCCCCGGCATTGATGATGTCGCAAATCTTTCGCACCGAAGAGGAGTAGAGAAAAGTGTGGCCGCTCATGAGGACGAGTCCTTTTTCCTCAGCGATACTGATGAGCTCTTCGCACTCGGCTGAGGAGGCGGCCAATGGTTTCTCGACGAGGGTATGTTTGCCCGCGCACAGGGCAGCTTTTGCCAGATGGTAATGAAAGGCCACTGGCGTGGCAATCACCACCGCGTGAATGGTCGAGTCATTGATCAGCTTGAGCGGATCGGTATGCGCCTCCATGTCGGAATAAAGGGTGCGCAGATGACGGAGCCGGCTTTCGTTTTTATCGCAAATGGCTTTCAGCCGGCATGTCGTCAAGGTCTTGAAATTGCGCACCAGGTTCGGGCCCCAATAACCGCACCCGATAACACCCACGTTGATTTGTGATGCCATATTAACCGTTCAAATCTGTTGCTACGGGCGGCCTCGAAGCCGCGCTTGCACGCGGGAGCGCCTGCCATATTTCAACAAGCTGAGCCGCGAGTGCGGGAAAAGTGCGCGCGATGATTTTGAGGTCCAAACGCAGTGAGATGTTTTCTGCGTAGAAGACATCCATCTCGACCATTTGACGGAATGTGGTCCGGTTCTTCCCATTGACCTGCCAGAAACCAGTCAGCCCAGGGACAGCATTCACACGCTCGCGGTCCCGCGGTGTGTAAAGCTCAAACTCCCGCACCGTGCACGGACGGGGGCCAACCACGCTCATCTCACCGCGGACAACATTAAAGATCTGCGGCAGCTCATCCAGTCCCAGGGCGCGCAGGAGTTTGCCCCCGAGAATCAGTCGAGGGTCACCTTTGGCATCGAGCTTGATCATCGGCTGATCCGATACCATCAGCTGCTCGAGGTAGGTTTCGTGCGAGTGGGTTTCGGCGTTGACCTTCATCGTGCGGAACTTCACGATCATGAAGCGGCGGCCCTTCAACCCAACGCGCGGTTGCCGGTAAAAGATGGGTCCGGGAGAAGTGATCGCCACCCAGAGCGCGATGCACACCATAAGCGGCAGCCAGAGGGGCAACGTGATCGCCACGATCGCGAAATCGAGCGCGCGTTTCCAGCCGGGCAAGGCAGCGGCGAGAGCTTCCGGCGAGCAGGGCTGATCCCCGCTTTCCTGAATGGTGCGGCGGAGCAATTGGGTCAGCTCGCCGTCGTTATTGGGGGAAGCCGAAGGGGCGAACTGGGCATGGCCATTGGAGCCATTGGCCGCAAATGCCTTGGAATATTTTTGCCGTCGCGCGGCGAGTCGTCTGGGCAAGCTGCCGCCCCTGGTTAATGGCCTCATCGGCTAGAACCTCTCCGCCCCGCCCGAAATTTTTTCTGCACTAACAACACGAACCACAACTTTCTTACGCGGATGCTCTATAATTTCCACGCTTACTAGAGCTACAACTTTGCCGCTATTTCGTCAATCCTATTCGCTTCTTTTTCACATCTTTTTCACCGCCCCCACTCCCACTTCCGACGCCCGGGCGCGGTCCCGCTTCCGCATCCAGTTAAACTTCCGAAACGCCCGCTCGTTGCGCAAAGCCGCTTTTTCGGAGCGGCCGCGCCGGTTTGTTCATAGCATTTCATGCGCCGCGCTTCCGTGCGCCGCGAACCAGTCACGTCCTACCCCTTTGCGCAGAAGACGATCGCCGAAAGGATATCCTCTGCGCAGAATGAACCAGCCGATCGCCCAGTATGTGCTCAACGCCCGCTCGAAAATCCACAGCGGCGCGAAAAAGCAAATTCGCAGTGGAAAGAATTTGCGCGCTTCTCCCCTGCTCCAGCCGAGCGCTGCAAGCGCGATCGATGCTCCACAGATCGTGGCGCCGAAAATCGCCAGCGCCAGCGGACCCGCAACGAGAGTAGCGAGCAATGCCGCCGGCAAGAGACCGGCAAAGAGCAGGGTCTTGGCCCGGAGGGGAAAATCTTCATAGGCCTGACGCGCGCGCTGCTCCACCCATTTGCGCAATGTCGGAGGACCTTTGCGCACGAAAAAATCGATGGCGTAATCAATCCTCAGGCCTCGGCACGCGAAGTGCCGGATCATCTCCTCGTTATCGAAGAGTACATCGCCGTCGTATTCGCCGGCCCTCAGCATCGCATCGCGCCGGAATGCGCATGTCCCGGGATAATCTCCGGCCACCAACGTCGCTCGGTTGATCAGCATCCGGCTCGCCTCCATCGCGCCCCACCACGGCAGCGGCGCGATGAAATTCTGCGGACGCACCACCTGGTGCGTCTCTAAGCGGCGGCAGATCTCCTCGATCTGCTGTGCAGTGTACCGAATGTCATCATCGGCCAGAATAATGGAACCATGGCCCGCGAGCTCGACGCCAGTGTGAATACCATTGACCTTGTCATTCAAATAGCGGAAACGCCGGTTGACTGGGACGTGCCGGCAGAGCCCGCGCCAGAGCTGCGCGTGTGCCGTGAACACCGGAGAAGGTGAGCCATCAACGACGAGCACTTCGCAGCCGGCGTCGCGTAAAGTTCGTAGATATTTCGCCAGCGCATCCGCCTCGGGCCCGGCAAAAACTCGTCGCCGAATCGGCAGCAGATAAGTGCATTTCCCAGGCGACCCCTGCACACCAAAGAAACGGCGGCGCCATTGGTTCTGGCTGTGCAATCGTCCGCGGCTTTTCTACGTGTCTTGCGTCCACAAGTGCGCGGTGCTGCGTAACTCTGGAAATGACGGGAAGATCGGCAGGGACCGCGGACCAGCGCGACAAGAGAAATTTTTTGCGAGATGCCCGTCAGCGCTTTTTCGCTTTTATCGAGGGAGCCGATTACCCTTGTCTTGGCGCCCGGGCAGCGCTTCACAGCGACGCTTGCGATGTTCATGCTTATGGAACATTCGGCGGCAGTGTGGCAGCGCTGGCGCGCGATCTCTACCGGTTCATTGATTCGCCCACGCGCCGCGCCAGTAACTTCGCCACCTTCGTCGCCATCTTTCGCCGGCCCCTCCAGCTAAGCGAGCTTGAGTTCGAAAACCGGCTTTGGTCCACATTGCGACAGCTCAATAAAGTCGATGCGACAGCTCACCCATGGGACGAATCCGTTGCGGCCGATCCCGCGCGCCCCGATTTTGCGTTCAGCTTCGGCAAAGAAGCTTTTTACGTGGTCGGGTTGCACGGTAATAGTTCTCGCCTTTCCCGCCGCTTCCACTTTCCCGCTCTCGTTTTTAACACGCACGAACAATTCCGAAGGCTGCGCGCGGAGGGAAAATGGGAGCGAATGCGATTGAGCATTCGCAGCCGCGATCTCCAGCTTCAGGGAACAAACAATCCGATGCTCGCTGATTTCGGCGAGCGCTCCGAAGCGCGGCAGTACTCGGGCCGAAGCGTGCCCGATGAATGGTCCGCGCCGTTTCAAGCGCAGCGCTGTCCTTTCGCCCATTGATGGAGCGGCTCGAACCGCAGACGGGCACCGCCTTCCGGCTGAGCAAAGGTCAATTGCTCAGTGTCGTGGACATCGAAGGCGAGCAGGTAGCCGACCTTGTCGCATTCAACGCGCGCGACCCGGGCGAAGTCATCTCATCCGGGCGCAGCATCGATTACGCGAACACGATCTACCTAACGAGGAGCCATCAACTCTACTCGAACCGGAGCCAGCCAATGCTGACGATTGTGCGTGACGACGTCGGCCGGCACGATTTTTTACTCACGCCCTGTAGCCGCGAGACATTTCAGATTATCTACAACCGCTCCGATTATCATCCCAGCTGCTTTGAGAATTTGGCGAAACATCTGCAGCAGTTCGGTATCCCTCCCGACACGATTCCCGTCAGCTTTAACATTTTTATGAATGTCATTATAAAAGGTGATGGTGCCCTCGATATCCGGCCACCGCTCTCACGCGCTGGCGATACGGTCACTTTTCGCGCCGAGATGGACTTAATAATTGGGCTAACCGCATGCTCGGCCGAGACGACTAACAACGGCACCTTCAAACCCATCGGCTTCGCTCGCGGCTAAACCGCGATTCGTCCCAAAGTTCTCATGACTCCTTAAAATGCCCACCAGCCGCGCACAAAATGCATGCCGCAGATGGCATAGAAGACGGCGCAGAGAAATGCGAGCGAATCGCGCACCCAACGCCTTCGAGTCACACGCGCGAGCAGGAGAAATATTGGGAAGACCACGAGAACATACCGCGGCGCGGAGATGGGAAAGCTGTTACAGAAAATGATGACCCAGCTGAGCGCGAGATAGAGTGAATAGCAGGGCCGCAGCGCAAATGGCGCAGTCACGAATGCGGAGGTCAGCACGATGAACGCGACAAAGGGGCCGCCATATTGCAGGATGCGCTGATCGCCAGGTGCATGGTGGATGCCATACCAGTTGTCGCGCACGGCCGGCACGGGCCAGCGCAGGAACGAGCCCCAGAACTTTTTTTGTGCGGTGAGAAAATGCAGCGGGTCGCCAAAGTAATGAAAATTGATCCAGAGATACGCTAGCGTGCCGAGCGGCACGAGGAGGAGAAACACCGCGTCCCACCGGATCGCGCGCCAGCGAAAATCACGCTGCTGAAAATACTCGAGCGCGAGCGCGGGCGCGATGGCCGCGCCCGGCAGCCGCGTCCCAGTGGCAAGCATGCCAAAAATTCCGCAGAGGAACCACTGGCCGCTCCGGGCATAATAAAAGGCGGCGACGCTCAGCAGCAGGAAAATGCCTTCTGAGTAACCGGCGTGAAAAAAATAAGCGGTGGGAAAAATCGCGCACAGGAGGACAGCATCCCGGGCCGCGCGAACGTTGTATTCCATTCGCGCGAGCAAAAAAAGATATGCCAGCGCCGCAGCGAAACAGACGTTTGAAAGGACGACGGCCGCTGCCTGCCAGTTTGGAATGAGCAAATGCGTCAGCCAGATCGCCGCCGGGTAGACCGGCAGCAGCGCAATCAAATGCTCCCGATGTTGTGCCGAGGCGTACGCATAGCCGTGTTGCGCGATATCCAAAAACCAGGGCGCATCCCAGCGTTGCCAGAAGCTGAGCCAGCTTCCACCCGGGACCTCCTTCTCGAACGACAACGCGCCGCAGATCCCAAAGGCGAAACTAATGAGCGTGACGCACAAACTTACTGCCAGGGGATAGCGCAACGACCGCAATTGCCCCGCCAGCCTCTCCCACGAGGGCCCACCCGCCGGAGCTTCAGCGCTCACTTTTTCTGGAAAACTTCAACGGCATTCCATTCGCCGTCCGGCGGCGTTTGTTCATACTGGAGCGCACGCTCGAGATAGATCTTTGCCAGCAAATCATCAGGATAAAACTCGAGGTAACGTGCGAACAAGATTTTCGCCTGCGAGAAATCGCGGTTGCGGAACTTGCGGATGCCGTCCTCATAAGTTTCGAGCCGGATCAACACCTCCTGCTCCAGTTTGCTATCACGCGCCTCCACGATCGTGAATACATCCGCAGGTTCGCTTTTCCCTTTGACCTGCGCCCGCGCGACCGAGCGCAGGTAAAAGTCATCGCGGATCAGCTCTGCCGCGCTTGCCCCAACGAGAATGTCCACACCGTAAATGCGCGTAAGACCTTCAAGTCGCGACGCCAGGTTCACTGCATCACCTATCACCGTTGGATCGAGACGTTCGTGCGGCTGATAGGAACCAATGTTACCGATGACAGCTTCGCCCTGGTTAATTCCGATTCCCATTGCCAGCGGAATGCGTCCTTCGACATTCCACTTTTCGTTCAGCTTTTTCAGTTCATGCCGCATACCCAGCGCAGCGTGCGCGCAAGCTTTCGCATCTTTTGCGACTCCCTGGCTTCTCACATTTCCCCAAACCGCCATAATGGCGTCGCCGATGAATTTATCGAGCGTGCCATCGTTCTCGAACACCACGTTGACCATGTGGCTGAGGTACTCATTGAGATGAGGAACCAGTTCCTCCGGATCAGCCTTTTCGCTCAAGGTCGTGAACCCGACCAGGTCGCTGAACAACACCGTCACCGGCTTCCGCGACCCGCGCATGCTCGAATAGTAACCGGCGGGATTTTCCAGAATCTCTTTGACCAGGTTTTTTGAGACGTAGCGCTCGAGTGTGCGGCGAGTGCGCAGTTTCTCACGGCGCTCCAACGCGTAATCCAGGCCGAGTGCGCTCAATCCGCCGAGAAGCAGGCAGGAAAGAGCGGGCACGGTGTTAAGCAAAAATCCGCTGTGATCATAAAGGAGTCGGGCCGCGATGATGTAAATGGCGCAATCCCCGCCGAGGCCGAGCAACCGCAGTGACGGCTGGCGCGAGACTGCGACAATGCTGAAAGCGGTGAGACCGGCGGCGATGATGAGCGCGAGCACGAGCGGCGCGGGAGTTTCGCGCAGATACTCGTGCGCCAGGGCCGCAGCCATGACCTGGAGGTGAAGGGCGGGGCCCGGCGTCGCCGGATTCAGGGGCGTGGCGACAAAGTCGTGCTGAATTTGCGCTGCCGAACCGACCATGACGATCTTGTCTTTGAAGGGCGCGCCATCGCGAAGATTTGCGTGCCAGGTGTGCGGATCGAAAATCTGCCAAAGCGGCAAAGCTGGGTACGCGTCAGCCGCCATGAATCGCAAGAGATGGTCGCGCTGATCAGCCGGCACATCGGCATTTCGACCCAGCTTCTGCAAAGCGCGCGCCGCGAGGGAAGTGTAGATTGGCTCGTCCGCGCGCGGCTGACCTCCGAGAAACTGGCGATCCGAAGTGGAGAAGCGCGCTGAACGCAAGGTGCCGTCCTCTCCGGGCCAAAAGTTCACGAAACCGACGCGATCATCATCGTACGCTGGTGGTGGAATGAGCGTCGCGTTTGGCAGAATGAGCTGCGTGTTCTGCTGGGCGTCGAAATTAGCGCCGATCACCACTCGATCGCGGTAGCGGTCAAGCGCCATGCGAAATGCCGCGTCGCCCTCATTCGGCGGGTTAAAAATCATATCGAAAATGACCAGCCGTGCGCCGGATGCGAACAAGCGATCGAGCAACAGAGCCCAGAGCTGGCGCGACCAAGGGAAAGGCCGCTCGGTCATTAGTTCGAGAGCGCGATTGCCCATAATTTCCTCCGGACCCATGTTGTCGAGCTGAAGCGATTGCTGATCGATTCCGACAAAAACGAAGTCAGCGCGCGGGGCTGTCTTGCGACCTTGGCGCCGCAGTAAATCTTCAAAGGCCTGCTCCCCGCGCCTCGGCAACGAGAGCACGGGCATGTGAGGAAACAGTTGTCCGGCGCAGATGATCGCAGCCCAGAATGCGCAGATGATGGCAAACGCAAAAAGCCGATGGCGGCCGAGCCAGCTCACTGGCCCATTCTAGAAAAGCGTGTCCGCGCGGCCAATGTTAATCTGGCCGGCGTGGCTATTGCGCGGAAGATTGCCGCGTGGAAAACGCGATGGCTTGCCCGAGCTGCGGCATCGAATTGGCGGAGACGAAACTGGCGCTCGGCAGATTCTGGAGCTGCGATAAATGCGGTGGTCGCGCCATCACGGTGGAGCTGTTGCGCCGCATTTTCACGCCGGAATCGATCAATCCGCTCTGGCTGCACGCCATCAGCAATGAAGGCCAACTTGGACGGCCGTGCCCACTTTGTTCGCGACAAATGCTCACAGTCGGATTCGCGGACGCGATATCGCCGCCGATCGATCTTTGCAGATTATGTCATCTCGTCTGGTTCGACCGCGGAGAAATCGAGAGCCTGACTCCGCGGCCGTCGAAGCCTGGAGCTGCGCCGGTGGCACCGGAACAGCGCCAGGCCATTGCCATCGCCAAAGTAGCCGCCATGGCAGAAGAAGCGCGGGCAGAAGATTACGGAAAAATCTGGCAGCAAATCGGTAAAGTATTTGGCGGGCGGCTGCGCTCCGGTGCGTGCTGGCCACAGTTGTAATTTTTGCGTGCCTGTTCTACTCTTCCCATCCGGTTCAGGGTTGGACCGAGATCTGCACACCTGATCGGGAGCAAATTGCCGGATCGCATCAGCACGCGAGGTCGGGCAGATCGATGAAATAGAACAGCGCGCTGAAAGGAGGCCTGACACGATCGGGCAAACGAAATGCCACGAGCAACGAATGCACCGGCCAGCCGGGAGCGGCGGAAGCGGGTTTTGAAAAAGGCGAAAGGTTACCGGGGGCGCAGGTCGAAGCTGTTCCGGTATGCCAAGGACGCCACGATGAAGGGCCAGTACTGGGCCTACCGCGATCGCAAAACGCGAAAGCGGAATTTTCGCATGCTTTGGATCCAGCGCCTGAACGCGGCGGTGCGCGCCAATGGCCTCACCTACAGCCGATTCGCCGAGGGATTGAAAGCGGCCGGTATCGCCCTTGATCGCAAGATTCTCGCTGAGCTGGCGGTGACGGACGAAAAAACGTTTGGCGCGATTGTCACGCAAGCGAAGAGCGCGCTGGAGAACAAGAGCAACAAAGCAGCGTAGCAGTATGGCGGCGGTTTATGACCGCCGATCCCGAAACCGCTGCCAGGTCGACGGCGGTGACTGACCGCCGCTACAGGTTGAACGCGCCGAGTTCCGCGTTCACTTTCACCTTCATGACCCATCCGCTTGAACAATTGCGCGACGAGGCGCTGGCACAGATCGCTTCGGCGGAAGACGAACGAGCGCTCGAGGTTGTGCGCGTCCGTTTTCTCGGGCGTAACGGCCGCGTATCGGAATGGGGCGAGAAGATGAAATCGCTGCCGAAACAAGAAAAGCCGATCGTTGGGAAGTTGTTAAATGAAGTGCGCCTCGCAGTGACATCAGCGCTGGAAGAGCGCAGCGAAAGTCTGCGCGCACAAAAGGAATCAGTCGAGCTGGGGGAAATAGATATCTCGCTTCCGGGGACGGCGCATGAGCGCGGCACGATCCATCCGCTCACGCAAATACTTGATCGCAGCATTGGTATTTTTCGACGGATGGGCTTCGCCCTGGCACACGGGCCGGACATTGAAAGTGAATGGCATTGCTTCGACGCACTTAATACGCCGGCCGAGCACCCAGCACGCAACGAGCAGGACACTTTTTATTTACCGGACGGTCGAGTGCTGCGCACCCACACCTCCACAGTGCAGATCCGCGCCATGGAGGCAGCGCGCCCGCCCGTCCGCGTCATCGCGCCTGGCGCGGCTTTTCGGCGGGACGAAGTCGATGCCACGCATAGCGCGCAGTTTCACCAGATCGAAGGACTTTATGTGGATGCGAATGTGAGCGTGGCGGATCTAAAAGGCGCGCTTGAGTTTTTCCTGCGCGAACTCTTCGGGGCAGAGGCCGCGGTCCGTTTTCGCCCGCATTACTTTCCTTTCACCGAACCGAGTTTCGAGATCGATGTGAAGTCCGCTGCTCTGAAATCAGGCGAAAAGTGGATCGAAGTGTGCGGTTGCGGAATGGTGCATCCGACGGTTTTCGAAGCGGTGAACCAGGCGCGCGGCGACAATGCCTACGATCCGCAAGAATGGACCGGTTACGCTTTCGGCCTCGGGATGGATCGGCTGGCGATGATCCTCTTCGATATCCCAGACATTCGCTTCTTTGCCCAGAACGACCTGCGTTTTCTGCGGCAGTTCGCATGAAGAACTTAACTGCGAACGCGTGTCATCCTGAGCGCAGCGAAGGATCTCTCGTCAGACTCGAGAACGCTCGTGAGATCCCTCGCTTCGCTCGGGATGACGGAGCTGAAGTATGAAGTTCTCCGTTACTTGGCTCCGCGAATTCGTCGATCTGCCGCCGGATACCGGCGCAGTGGCCGATCTGCTGACGATGGCGGGCATCGAGATCGAAGGGATCGAGAAGCGCGGCGGCAACTTCGAGAAAGTCCTCGTCGCGCAGATCACCGATTCGAAACAGCATCCGAACGCGGACAGGCTCACCGTTTGCACGGTTGAGGATGGCAGTGGCACGTCGCGTCAGATTGTTTGCGGGGCAAAGAACTACAGGGTTGGCGACAAAGTTCCGCTCGCGCTTCCCGGCGCGGAGCTGAGCGGCGGGCTGAAAATTCGCGCGAGCAAATTACGCGGCGTGCAGAGTGACGGCATGCTTTGCAGCGCCAAAGAACTCGATCTCGGCGAGGACGCGAGCGGATTACTCATCCTGCCGGGTGAAACGAAAGTCGGTGCGTCGCTGAGCGAGGTTTTCTCCGCCGATACGATTTTCGATGTCGAGATTACGCCAAATCGCGGTGATCTGCTGAGCCATTTTGGTTTAGCGCGCGAGATCAGCGCGCTCGTCGGGCAACCACTCCGGTCGCCCAGTTTGCGACTGGAAGGCGGAGCATCCGCCTTACAACATGCCATTACCATTTCTGCGTTGCGCGAATGCCCCTTCTACTCCGCGCATCGTATTGACAATGTCAAGGTCGGGCCGAGCCCAAGCTGGCTTCGAGCAAAAATCGAGAGCGTTGGCATTAGGTCCATCAACAACATTGTGGATATTTCCAATTTCGTCATGCTCGAGCTGGGGCAACCGACTCATGCATTCGACGCCGCCAGGCTGCGCGGCGGAATCAATGTGCGGCTCGCGCGCGCAGGCGAGAAGTTTCTCGCGCTCGATGGCAAAACCTATTCGCTGACGGCGGACAATCTGGTGATCGCGGACGAGGAGCGCGTTGTTGGCATTGGCGGTGTCATGGGCGGAGAAGAGAGCGGCGTGAGTGAATCGACGACGACGGTGTTGCTGGAGAGCGCGTATTTCCTGCCGGCAAGCGTCAGGCGCACGGCGCGACAGCTTGGGCTGCCGAGTGATGCGAGTTACCGCTTCGAGCGCGGAGTTGATCCAGAGATGATTTTGCGCGCTTCGCAACGCGCCACCGACCTGATCCGTGAAATCGCTGGCGGGGAAGCAGATGACACAGTCCATATTGGCGGCGAACTGCCGGCCAGTCCGGCCGATGTTTCGTTATCTTACGAGCGACTGGACGCATTGCTCGGCAGGCATGTTGAGCCGGCGACTGCCGACCAAATTTTAACGCGGTTCGGCTTACAAAAAGAACGCGGCTCGAGCGCGCGATGGAAAATCCCCAGCTATCGGGCCGATCTGAAACGCGAAATCGATTTGATCGAAGAAGTCGTGCGCGGTTTTGGGATCGAGAAAATCCCGAGCGCGCACCGGAGCCGTTTTACGGCGCTGAGTGAAGCCGACCAGGTTCACGACTTTGAAACAGAACTGCGGCATAACCTCGCAGGCCTTGGATTGAACGAGGTGCGCACGCCGACTTTGATCTCTCGTAGCGAGCTTGGCAAAGCCGAGGGCGCGATTGAGCTGCGTAATCCGCGCAGTGAAGATCACGTGGCGCTTCGCACCAGTTTGATTCCCGGGATCCTTAAGGGGCTGGGAAATAATTGTCGCGCGGGCGCGGAACGCATTGCCTTATTCGAAATTGGAAATGTCTTCGCCACGCGTTCGGGTGAGCAGACGCGGATGCTGGCCATGGCATTGAATGGTGAAATCGCGTCGGCGAAAAATTGGCGTTCGCCCAAGAACCGGCGCTTTGATTTCTGGGATTTGAAAGGAGTGGTGGAAGCGCTCGCCGGTCGGCCGGGCAATGATCAGACCGCACGCTGCAAGTTTAAACGGACGCAGCTTCGCGGGTTCGTTCTTGGCGCGGAAATTATCCTTAATCAAAAACACGCTGGCGTTTGCGGACAGTTAACCGCGGCCGAAGCGAGTGCTCTCAACGCGATTGGCCCTGTTCTCGTGGCGGAGATCGATCTCGCGCAGTTGGCCACGATGCAACGCAGACGCGCAACTTTTCGAGAGATCGAGCGCTATCCTGCAGTCCGGCGTGACATCGCGATGTTCGTGCCGGCGGATATCTCACACGAGCAAATCCTCAATGCCATCGCTTCCGCTAAAGAACCGTTGCTCGAGCGAGTGGAGCTCTTCGATTTGTTCAGTGAAAAAGAAACTGGCGATGGAGCGAAGGCACGCAAGTCGCTCGCCTATTCATTGACATATCGCGATAAAAACAGGACACTGACAAACGAAGAAGTGAGCGCAGTGCACGCGCGGATTCGTGCGCGCCTGCGAAACGAGATTGGCGCGGAGTTGCGCGAGTAGTTCTTTTGAAATAGCTGCGAGTTCACGGTTGAGAGTCGAGCAGGAAACCAGTGCTTTTCTCTCGGCTCTGAACTGGGAATTTGTGGCGCTTTACCCTGCGGTGTTCGAGATACAGGTGAGATTCCCGAACCGATACTTCAACAACCAAAGGAGGCTAGGTCGCGTTTTGGAGAACATGGCATGCCTTTACAGGAAGTCAGACGCTCTCGCGACGGTCATCCGCCCGTTACCGAAAGGGACGGGTAATCCGCCTAAACGGCATCTGTGGGGTAGAATTTAAAAGCCCGAACCCCGAATGCTTTCGGGGTTCGGGCTTTTCTCGTGCTCGTAATCGTACTCGTAATCGATCCTCTGCTGATTCGATTAGGAGCACGAGTTCGACGCCGCGCGCGTGGCGTGTTAATCAGTCTACTCAAATGCGCGCAATTCTCGCCCTCGAAGACGGCCGCATTTTTGAAGGCGAATCTTTTGGCGCGACCAGCACACGCGCGGGCGAGATCTGTTTCAACACCTCCATGACCGGTTACCAGGAGGTCCTCACCGATCCCTCTTATCGCGGCCAGATCGTGGCCATGACTTATCCACTTATCGGCAACTACGGCACTAACACGACGGACCAGGAAAGCGCGCGACCGCACGTTCGCGGATTTGTCATCGAGGAATTGACCGAGGCGCCGAGTAACTGGCGCGCGGAAGAATCGCTCGATGCTTATCTCAAACGCTGGGAGATCCCAGGTGTGCAGGGAATCGACACCCGCGCGCTGACACGGCACCTTCGCACGCGCGGCACGATGAAGGCGTGTCTCAGTTCGGAAATCGCCTCCGCTGACGAGGCGGTGCGGTGCGCCATCGAAGGCGAAGGCGTCGTCGGGATGGATTACGTGCGCGAAGTGACCACGCCGAAAATTTTCGAATGGGACCCAACAGACGAACTGAGCCGGCCGTGGTCGCTGCAAACAGGCGACGACTCACCCAGGTTGCCGCCGCTTCGTCACCACATCGTCGCGTTCGATTATGGAATGAAACGCAACATTCTGCGCTCGCTGCGGCAGCGCGGTTTCCGCGTCACGGTCGTGCCCGCGAACACCTCCGCGGACGAGGTTTTAAAAATAAATCCCGATGGTGTTTTTCTTTCAAATGGCCCCGGTGACCCGGAGGCGTTGCCCTACGCGCACGAGAGCGTGCGTGGCTTGATGGGCCGCAAACCGATCTTTGGCATTTGCCTCGGTCATCAGGTGCTCGGGTTCGCCTTTGACGGGCGCACGTTCAAGTTAAAGTTTGGGCATCGCGGCGGAAATCAACCGGTGAAAGACCTGCGCTCAGGGAAAGTCGCGATCACTTCGCAGAATCACGGTTTTGCCGTGGACGCGGCGTCGTTGCCCAAAGAAATCGAAGTCACTCACATTAACTTGAACGACGGCACGGTCGAAGGAATGCGTCACAAAGAGCTTCCGATCTTCAGTGTGCAATATCACCCCGAAGCGGCGCCCGGTCCGCATGATGCGTCGTACTTCTTCGATCAGTTCGCGGAGCTGATCGACAATGAAGCGTAGGCTGTGCGCAAAAACGGCGCGCAGCTTCACGCCTGCGCGCCGCTCGTGAAATAAAGTCCGCGATTACTTCTTTGCGATCTCTGCGTTCTCAATCATGGCGATGCCGCCACGCTGCGCCATCTTGCCTTTGACGGTGATCGTTTTGCCGGCGTAGTCAGCCAGCTGATCATTGATTGGCTTATGTTCGCCAACGATCAGGTAGGCCTTGCCATCGGAGACGATGCCGACCGGGCCATTGCCTCTGATGCATTTGGAGCCGCACTTACTGCCGTGGTCTGCGCCCATGGCGTTGTGATCGACATAGCACATCATGTCGACTACTTCGCCCGTCACTTCTTTCGATGCTGACGCATCGAGGCTGTCTTTGCCCTGCTCAGCCGCCCGGGCCAGCGGCGACAAGGCAACAGTCGAGATGAACGCGACCGTCACAGCCACCTTCAATGTTTGCGAGATTTTCGAATTAAACATGGGCGAAATCTCTGCCGAATAATCGCAGCGTCAATCTGGCAATGGCAACGACATTGCCGCCCCGGTCTTCTAGGCGAGAGGGCGCGCTTCCGGCTTGGTGTGACTGCGCAGCGCGATCACCTCGCGCAACATTCGCCAGCTATCGTGGACGAAATCCACCTTACTGCCCTCGTAGTGATTCCAACGCACGGGAACTTCCCGCAAGCGCAGGCCGGCGTCTTGGGCAAGAAAGAGCAACTCGACGTCGAAGCCGAAGCCATTCACGGTGGCGGCGGCAATGATTTGCCGGCACGCTTGCATGCGAAAAGCCTTAAAGCCGCATTGCGTATCCCAAAACGGCAGGCCCGTAGTCATTCGCACAAGCAAATTAAAAACACGCCCAGCTTGCTCGCGTTTCCACGGCTGGCGGTGGCCGATCAGCTTCCGGTTGAGCGCGCGTGAACCAAAGGCGATATCGACCTCTCCCCGCGCAATCGGTTCGATGATCTTCGGAAGCTCATCAATGGGCGTGGACAAGTCGGCGTCGAGAAAGACGGCGGTCGGCTTTGCCGCGCTCAGCAATCCTTCGCGCACGGCAGCGCCTTTTCCGCGATTGTGTGGATGATCGAGCAGGCGTGTGCCCAAGATTGATTCGGCGGCGAAGACTTTGCGCACGATGTCGCCAGTGTCGTCGCTCGAACCATCATTCACTACGATGACTTCGCTCTCCCGGCTGTTCGCGTGCAGGTAGTCAATAGTTGCCCGCAGTGTCTCGCCTATGCGCTCGCCTTCGTTCAAAGCGGGAATGACAACTGAAAAAGCTGGCAGCATGAGTGGCGGCGTAAGAGAGGGCGCCGCAAGAAAACAAAATTCAGTGCTCTCTGTAAATGTCGATAACAAAAGTGCCGTCGGGCCGAATATAGCCGCGGTACATGCCACTGGTATTGAATGGCAGCGCCAACTCGCCGTTTTTATCGACCGCGATCAGCCCACCGGTGCCGCCGAGCTTTTGCGCTTTGGCCAGCGCGACCTCGCTGGCCTCGCGCAATGACATGCCGCCTTCACGCATGAGCGCGCTGATCTCATGCGCGACCGCCGCGCGAATGAAATACTCGCCGTCTCCCGTGCACGAGACCGCGCAGCTGGCATTATCAGCATAGGTGCCGGCGCCGATGACTGGCGAATCCCCCACTCGCCCCGGCAGTTTGTTCGTCGTTCCACCAGTCGAGGTGGCCGCGGCAAGGTTGCCGTTCTGGTCGCGCGCGACAGCGCCCACAGTGCCATGTCGTTCCGCATCCGTGATGATGAATTTTTTCGCCCCGTGCCCACCAGCCTTTTCAGCTGCCTGCATTTTCTTGAGCGCGTCCCAGCGTTCCTGAGTGAAGAAGTATTTCGCATCGACGAGCTCGACGCCATTGTCTTTGGCAAATTCCTCCGCACGCGCTCCGATAAGGAACACGTGCTTGGATTTTTCCATTACCGCTCGCGCCAGAGTGATCGGATTACGCACGTGTTGCACGCCGGCGACGGCACCGGCTGCAAGCGTTTTTCCATCCATAATCGCAGCGTCCATTTCATTGGTGCCGGCGCTGGTGAAGACCGCCCCTTTCCCGGCATTGAAATGGGGATCATCCTCGAGCACGCGCACCGCCGCTTCGGTTGCATCGAGCGCGCTGCCGCCATCGCGCAGAATCCGTGCGCCTGCACGCAATGCGTTTTCAATCCCGAAGCGATACTCCTTTTCCCGCTCCGGCGTCATGCTGCTGCGCTCGATCGTTCCGGCCCCGCCATGCACCGCCAGCGCGATTTTGTTCATGCTAGGTCCTTCCGCACGCGAGAGCGCAAAAGCAAAACAGCCGATTGCCAGAGAAGTCAACTTCACGATGCTGCCGGAGCGTGATTGTTTTTAACTTCCGCGCAATCTCTTTGCAGCTGCAAAACTTTGTTCGCCGCCACAAATGGCGATGGCGTCCGCTCAAGGCGGCGGTTCTGCCAGCACGCGCGGCCAAGCGCGCCCTGAAGCAAATGGTGATAACGCCACCGCGAATTGAGCCCTCCACTCTCGCCTATGCCGCAGTTCATCCCGAGATCAGCGTGCGTGAAGTTCATCCGGCCGAGACCGTTTCGATTCCGCCACCGCCATTCTGCCCGAATGGCCAGGTGCAGATCGAGACATCGGCCCCGGCTTTTGTCTTCGAGATTCCGAACATCGACTTCTGGGCTTACTACGGCGGCGCCATCGTGACAGCAGATAATGCACTGCTCGCCGATCTTTCACCTGAAGTGTGGGGAACTGCGCACCATCCGATCTTCTCGCGCTGGCGGCTGCCGCAGCCGCAAATGCTTGCTGGCCGAACTGGCATCGCCGTCACCGCTGAAGCTGCTGGAAATTATTATCACTGGATGCTCGACGCGCTGCCGCGTCTTCTCCTGCTTCGACACGCTACCGGGAACTTTGCAAATTACGACGCCATCCTGATTAATGGCTCCGGGGCGCCGTATGAAGCCGAGTCACTGACCGCGCTCGAAGTTCCAGCGGGAAAACTTCGCAACGTCGATTCGCGGGAGCGCTTTCAAATCGCGTCCGCTCTCATTGCATCGATGGACCAGGAGGCGAAGACAATCGCGCCGTGGAAGATCGCCGCCCTGCGCCAGCTCTTCTTCAGCGCTAATGACCGCGAACAGCGCCGACTCTACATTTCGCGAAGACGCGCGCCGGTTCGACGCGTTGCCAATGAAGATAAAATCGCGCCGCTTCTCCGCGCTCATGCTTTCGAGATCATCGAACTGGAAGACTGCCCCTGGCGCCAACAGGCGCATCTTTTCGCCGGCGCAGAGGTTATCATTGCGCCGCACGGCGCTGCCTTGGCCAATGCAGTCTTCTGCCGCGCGGGTGCTCGGATTATTGAAATGAGCACACGCGCCGGGTACCGAGACTGGTATTTACACTTGGCGGCTGCCGCCGGACTGGACTACCACTGCATCGAAGCTCTGCCGGTGAGAGGTGGCTCCTCACTTTCGCATCGCGCTCACGAGAATGATGACATGATGGTCCCGCCAGAGGTACTCGAGCGATTGCTTGCCACTTTCTAACCCCCGGCAATTTTCCTTTTTGCTGAAGAGGAACTAAGGCACTTTCCCAGCCATGCCCAGCCCAGGAGCTGAATCGGAGAACTCTTCCCCGGCCATTCCCGTTAACCCGGTCATCGCTGTGCAAGGCGTGGGGCACCTCAGCCGGGAGTTCATGCGCGAGGTGGGAAGCATCTTCTGGTTCATCGCGCAAACCATCAGCGAAACGGTGGATCGGGTGCGCAGCGGCCGCGCTCCCTTTCGCGCGACCAGTTTCTTTCGCTACAGCGAACGGGCCGGCGTGGGCTCAGTTCCTCTGGTCAGTCTGGTTTCGTTTTTCCTCGGCCTGACAATGGCTTTGCTCACCGGCTACCAGCTGCAACGTTTCGGCACCGAACGCCTGGTGCCGGGGCTGGTCTCCATCGCGTTCACACGCGAGCTCGGTCCCCTGCTCACTGGCATCATGCTGGCGGCGCGAATCGGCGCTTCCTTTACGGCGGAGCTCGGGACCATGCAGGTCTCCGAAGAAGTGGAAGCGATCGAGGCCATGGGGATCGCGCCGTTGCGTTTTCTGGTCGCTCCGCGAATGATCGCGCTCTTTGCTCTCATGCCGTGTCTTTCCACCATTTCGAGCATCGCCGCCATCCTCGCGACCAGTTTCATCACTCGCGTCTATTTCAATATTGCGTTCGTTTACTTCGTCGATTTGGTCAAAGACGCGTTGCTCATCCGCGACATCGTGACCGGCGTTCTAAAGAGTTTCATGTTCGGCCTTTTGATTGGCGCCATCGCCTGCTACCGCGGCCTCACCGTGAAGGGCGGCGCTGCCGGAGTAGGAACTGCGACAACCTCCAGCGTTGTCACCGCCATAACAACTGTCATCGGGTTCGATACTCTCTTCAACATCGTTTACATCGTCTTCTTCCCATGAACGCGCCGGCAAACCCAGTCGTCGCGCTGCGAGATGTTTATCTTCGCTTCGAGGAGAAGCAGGTGCTCAGCGGAGTTTCCTTCGAGGTGCAGCCGCTTGATCGCCTTGTCATCATGGGACAAAGCGGCAGCGGCAAGAGCACGATCCTGCGGCTCATTCTGGGCATCATTCAGCCCGATTCGGGCGAGATATTGTTCAAGCAATTTGAGATTACCCGGCTGAAGAGGCGCAAACTGCAACAGGTGCGCCGTCACATCGGCATGGTTTATCAATACTCAGCCTTACTTAGCTCTCGCACCGTGCGTGAGAACGTGGCCTTGCCCTTGGAAGAACTTACCGATAAGTCGCGGAAGGAGATTAACGAAGTCGTGGAAGCGAAACTGGACCTGGTGGGGATGAAGGAGGCGTGCGACCAGATGCCATCAGAACTGAGCGGCGGCATGCGAAAACGGGTCAGCCTCGCGCGGGCGCTCGTGCTTGAACCTGAACTCATCCTCTTCGATGAGCCTTCAGCTGGCCTCGACCCTGTTATTAGCTCCGTCATAGATGAACTCATCATTAATCTGACGGAGCAGTCGAAGGTCACCTCCATCATCGTCACGCATGAAATGGAGAGCGCCTTTCGCATCGGCACACGAATGGCTATGTTGTACCAGGGCAGGATTATCATCGAAGGTAAACCGGACGAACTCAAACAATCCGATGATCCTGTCGTCGCACAATTCTTGAGCGGAAGTACCGAAGGTCCAATCCTGGAAGGAACACCCGATGCAATTAAAGCGTAACGAAGTTCTCACCGGCCTGCTCGT
>JBKPQR010000040.1:0-6348 GCA_046734175.1 Verrucomicrobiota bacterium
GGCTGTCACAGCGGCGGTACCGCTGGTCCAAAACGCGAGCGCGATCGGCTAAATGCTTCGCGCCTTCGGAGCGTAATTCTTGTGACCGCAAAGCAACGTTTGGCATGCGACACTGAACCGGCGATTGTTCGACCGAGCGACTTCACACCCGGCTGGCGGATCGTAGAGCATAATTGGCCGGCGGCCTAACGAGGTTTGGCGAACATGTTTGCGGCTTTCCGACTCGCCTTCCGAACGTTGCTCAAGGCACCGGCGTTCGCGACCGTGACGGTGCTAGCGCTGGCGCTTGGCATCGGCGCGTCGACCACAACATTCTCGGCGATTAACGCGCTGCTGTTGAAGCCCTGGCCGTACATGAAGGACCAGGATCGCGTCGTCTTCGTCAGCGAGTATTTTCCGAAGTTAAGCAAAGAGCCGAACGGCGTCGCGTATCCGGACTACCTGGATTACAAGCGGGATGCCACGAAGACCATCGAGGGCCTCGGAATTTCGTCCCCGGCAACGATGATCTTGGCTGACGGCGAGAAGCCGGACCGCTACCTCGGCGCGTTTGTCTCAGCTGATGCCTTCACGATTCTCGGTGTTCAGCCGATACTCGGGCGTACTTTCCGCACCGACGAAGACCAGGCGAACGCGGCGCCCGTCGCCATCCTAGGCTACGGCGTTTGGAAAACGCATTTCGCGTCCGATCCGGGCGTCGTCGGTCGCGTGGTAAATATCAACGGCAAACCAGCCACAATCATTGGCGTGATGCCGGATGGCTGGCGTTTCCCCGAAAAGTCCGATCTCTGGATGCCCCTCATAACGACTGAGCAGCAGAACCCGCGCGGTAATTTCAATTACGACTGCTTCGCGCGGATGAAGCCCGGCACCAGCCTCGAGCAGGTGCGCGCCGAGTTGGAAGGGATCGCAACGCGGATTGCCGCCGATCATCCCGAAAGCAACAGCGGTTGCTTGCCATATGTGCGGAACTTCCGGGAACAGACAGTGACGAATGTGAAAACGCTGACCGTGCTGCTTATGGGCGCGGTTTTGTTCGTGCATCTCATTGCATGCGCGAATGTCGCTAACCTCTTGCTGGCACGAGCTGCATCGCGCCAGCGTGAGATAGCGGTGAGGATCGCGCTTGGTGCCGGCCGCGGCGCGATTGTGCGACAGCTCCTCGCGGAAAGCGTTGTCCTCGGATCGATCGGGGCCGCGTTAGGTCTGCTGTTTTCCGGTTGGGGCGTTGACATGATGACGTCCGCGATTCCAGTCGAGCTCCCGTACTGGCTGCGTTTTGACTTCGACTGGCGGATCTTCACGTTCGCTCTTGTGCTTGGGCTCGCCTCGGCCGTGCTCTTTGGATTATTCCCCGCCCTGCAAGCGTCGAGGCCGCAACTCGTTAGTGCTCTTAAGGAAGGAGCGCGCGGCAATGCTGGCGGCCGCAAAGGTCGGCGGGTCCGCAATGCTCTCGTCGTTTCGGAGGTGGCGCTCGCGCTCGTCTTGCTTGTGGGCGCCGGTTTGATGCTAAGAAGCTTCATTAAGCTGCAAGCTGCCGACATCGGCGTCGATAGCTCAAGCACACTCACATTCCGCACCGGGTTACCAGCGACACAGTTAAAGCCGGAGGACGCGGGGCGATTCTTTCAGCAGCTCATCCCGAAGCTCGCGGCCATCCCCGGCGTCGAAGCCGCAGGAGCGACAAGTTCATTGCCGGCAGCCGGCAATGCCGGGAACAACGCTATTCGGCTGGAAGGCGAACCGCCTCTGGAAAAGATTCAGGGTTCTAGACAGGCGCACATCATCACCATCACGCCTGGGCTGCTCCAGACCGCCCGCATCACGTTGTTGCGCGGCCGCGATTTTACGAAGCGCGATAACGCAGACGCGCAACGTGTCGTCTTGATCGACGAACGCGGCGCGCAGCAGTGGTTTCCGAATGCCGATCCGGTTGGTCGTCAGTTGGAAGTGATCCTGAAACTCGGGCAGGAGCCCAAGTGGGCGACCGTGGTTGGTGTAGTGAGGAGCGTTGAGTACGAGCGGCTGGCGCAAACGCGCAACCGGCCGTGCGTTTACATCGCGCAATTCCAGGATCCGGACTCGTTTATGTCGGTCATGTTGCGCACGAAAGGCGATCCGCACCGATACGTGGACGCCGCACGTAACGCCGTCATGTCCGTGAACAAGGATGTGCCAATCTACCGCGTACAGACGATGGAAGAAGTCGTCCGCGAGTCGTTCTGGGAACGCCGCTTCTTCGGCTCGCTGTTTACGGTTTTCGCCGCGCTTGCGCTTTTCCTCGCCGCCATCGGGCTCTACGGCGTCATGGCTTACTCGGTCCGCGAGCGGACTCAGGAGATTGGCGTCCGGATGGCGCTAGGCGCGCAAATGCGTGATGTGCTGCAGCTGATCACCGGTCAGGGCATGCGGCTCATCGCGCTCGGTCTCGCCATCGGCGTCGTCGCTGCATTCTTTCTCACGAAATTGCTCGAGGGCAGCCTTACGGGCGTCTCCACACACGATCCACTGAGCTTTGTGGTCGTTGCCGTTGTCTTGTCGGCTGTTGGACTTCTCGCATCCTATTTACCCGCGCGAACGGCCATGCAGTTGAACCCAGTCGACGCATTGCGCTACGAATAGGTAGGCACGCTTAGCTCAACCAGAGCGTTGAGGTGCGCGGCTCGAATTCATCGCTGCCTGCTGGTATCGTGGCGTCAAAATCAAAGGGAGTCACGGCGAAAGAGTGTGGTGAATTCCGTCGTCGGGCAGGCGATTTTCCTCGCCTTCGTCCGCCGCTTCCGCTGGAAGCGCCACCGGCGATTCCACATCTTTTCCGGCCTCTTTCCTATGCGGCACAAGCATTCTTGAGATACCGGGCAGCGCGAGGATGGAGGCAAACGTTACGCTCGCTGGCTGTGTCGCGTCGCGACGGAACTCCCGGCGCTGACGGCGATCATCACGAGTAGGCCCATGCGGAACCCGCCGACGGTTGCGGCCAGGACAAAGGCGCTGATCGCCAAGGGCGCCGCCGACCTGCCGGAGCTACGCCGGGGTTAAAAGAGATGGGCAGGCGACTCCCATCCCGCTATAGAAACGTGGTGCCGCCGGAAACCCATGTGAATCTCCACCTCGAGATCGGGCACGTCCTCTTCATCGATATCGTGGGCTACTCCAGGCTCTTGATCGAGGAGCAGAAGGAGCGGCTGAGCCAGCTCACGGAGATCGTGCTCGCGACTACACCAGTGCGTGAAGCGACCGACGAACAACTCGTCCGGCTGCCGACCGGTGATGGGATGGCGCTGGTCTTTCGTCACAGCGCCGAAGAACCGGCACGATGCGCGCTCGAGATCGCCGAGGCGCTGCAGAAGCACCCTGAACTTCCGGTGCGCATGGGCATTCACAGTGGTCCTGTGAGCGAGGTGAAAGACGTGAACGGGCGCACCAACATCGCCGGCGCCGGCATTAACATGGCGCAGCGGGTGATGGATTGCGGCGACGCCGGTCACATCCTCCTCTCCAAACGCGTAGCGGAAGACCTGGAGTCATATCGGCAATGGGCGCCTCATCTTCACAGCCTGGGAGAGTGCGAGGTCAAGCACGGCGTCCGAATTCATCTTGTTAACTTTTATACTGATGAAGTTGGAAACTCGCAGGTGCCCAAGAAGGCGCAGCGGACTGAGGAACCGGCGCCGACAGGCGCCAGGCGTGGCGAAGAGCTCTGGGTCGCCGTGCTTCCGTTTAAGAGCTCTGGTGACGTCGAGATGGAATCGTTTGCCACCGGTCTCGGAGAGGACATTACAACAGGCCTTTCGCGATTTCGGTATTTATCGGTTGTCGCCAGCAGCTCGGCGGCGCGACTGAAGGGAGAAACTGCAGACGAGAAAGCTCTGGGTAACAGGCTCGGCGCGCGTTACGTACTCCAGGGAAGCATCCGTCAAGGCGGTTCCGGTATTCGGGTCACCGCGCAATTGGTGGATGTCCAAACCGGAAGTCAACTATGGGCTGAGACCTATAATCGCGACCTGCGAACGTCGACGATTTTTGACGCCCAGGACGACATTGCCGCGCGGATCGTGGCGACCGTCGCCGACAGCTACGGCGTCCTAGTTCATTCGATGAGAGAGACCGCTCGGGAGAAAGACGATAGCGACTTCACTCCGGCAGAGTGGCAATTTCAGTTTTTCGCCTATCGGGAGCAGATAACACCTGCTTCTCATGGAGCGTTGAGGACCCGCCTCGAAGGCGCGGCAAAGTCGGACAATCGTCCTTCGGATTTGTGGGCTTGTATTGCGCAGGTTTACGTCGACGAATATGCGTTTGGCTTTCCCGGGGCTGACGCGACCTCTCTCGATCGCGCCCTCACTGCAGCTCGGCGTGCCGTCGAGTTGGATCGGGCGAACCAGTTCGCGATGGTGGCGCTCGCGCAAACGCACTTTTTTCGGCAGGATCTTGCTGCCTTCCGCCCGGCGGCCGAACGCGCCATGGCGCTCAATCCGCTCAACACTGACGCGCTCGGGATACTTGGATTGCAGATCGTGCACACCGGCGAGTTCGAGCGCGGCACTGCAATCGTTAGGCGTGCGATGGAGCTCAACCCAAATCATGCAGGCTGGATGCATTTCGCACCCCTCTGGGATCATTTTCACAAAGGCGAATACGAGGAGGCCCTCGCTTGCGCGAACCGGGTGGACGTACCCGGACTGTTCTGGCCTTTCCTGGTAATGGCGTCGGCCTGTGGCCATCTCGGCCGCAAAGCCGAAGCCGGGGTAGCTGTCCGCGATTTGCTGGCACTTGATCCTGAATTTGCTGCGCATGTCCGTTACAATGTTGGAACCTGGCACTTCGCCAGTGGTCTGATGGAACCTATTCTCGAAGGGTTGCGCAAAGCCGGGTTGGAGATTCCGGAAAACGGATCGTCCGAAACATCGAGGCGAAGCGAGACAATTACGGCCAAAGCCGATCGAACGACGCCAGGTGCAGTTCGGGCCGATGAAGGATTCTGGGTCGCGGTCTTGCCATTTAAATATCGCGGCAGCAATCCCGATCTGACAGCCTTGGCCGAGGGGTTAACTGAGGACATTGTGACCGGCCTGTCGCGGTTCTCTTATCTCAAGGTCATTTCTCGCAGTTCGACTTCACGTTATGCCAATGAGTCGGTTGACGTTCGCTCTGCTGGGAAAGAACTAGGCGCGCGCTACCTGATGGAAGGTAGTCTTCGGCAGGCAGGAACCAAGTTGCGCATCGCGGTGCAACTGGTGGACGCAGTCTCCGGTGTTCATCTGTGGGCCGAAAACTTCGAACGCGCTTTCAGTCGGGAAGGGGTTTTCGAGCTGCAAGACGATCTGGTCCCCCGAATTGTTTCGACCGTTGCGAGTATGAATGGGGTTCTACCTCGAAGCATGAGTGAGGCTGTGCGCAGCCGCCCTCCAGAACAGTTAAGCCCCTATGAGGCAGTGCTCCGGAGCTTTGGTTATTTGGAGCGGCTCACGCCCGAAGATCTTGCGGTTGCACGATTGGGCTTGGAATTCGCGGTGCGGACGGCACCTGCTTACGCCGACGCATGGGCGATGCTTGGGTATCTATGCGTTCAGGAGTATGCGCAAGGATTCAATCCCGAAGCCGTTTGCCTAAGAGACGGATTAGCCGCCGCCCGGCGGGCGGTTGAATTCGGTCCATCTAATCATCTGGCGTATCTTAGTCTGGCGCAGGCTCTCTTTTTTCAGAAGGAATTCCAGAGTTTCCGGAATGCGGCCGAGCGGGCCGTCTCCTTGAACGCCATGGATGGTAATGCTCTCGCTTTTCTCGGAGAGTTCCTTGGTTATACCGGCGAGTCGGAACGCAGCCAGACGCTCGCGACGAGGGCCAAGGAGCTCAATCCCAATCATCCCGGTTGGTATTGGTACGCCGACTTCTATAACTGCTTCCGTCAAAGTGATTACCGCGGTGCACTTAGTGCCGCCCTTAAAGTCAATCACCCCGGCCAGTGGGCGTCGCACGCGATGCTTGCGGCGACATACGGGCAACTCGGCGAACAAGACGCAGCCACTAAAGCCTGCCGTGACCTGCTCAAACTCCGGCCAAATTTCGCCGCCACCGTTCGCAAGGATGTCGAGAAATGGTGGGAGCCCGAGCCTTTGGAGCGGTTGATTGATGGCCTGCGCAAGGCAGGGCTGGCAATCCCGTAAATCCAAACCTTCTCTAGCAGACTTCAGCGCTTCGTTCCTAGCGCTACCCGGCGCCGTTGCAAGGGGCGGATTCGCGCGCCTTACACGCTGGAGATGATCGCCCCGAAAGGACTTCTGGCACGCACTTTCGGCATCGTAATGAGCCTGGAATCGGCTGTGGCTGCGCTGCTTGGCCTGGTTG
>JBKPQR010000041.1:0-41784 GCA_046734175.1 Verrucomicrobiota bacterium
ACTCACGCTCGAGAAGTGCCGCGGGGGACCACCGGCGCCGAGTTTCTTGCAGGCGCGGATCGAACATGGTTGAGCCGGAGCAGTGCGACTCGCAAAAGCCGTGCTCGTATTCTTGGCGTCCTTACGGCCATCCTCAACGCCGTTACTCTCATCCCAATGCCTTTACTGTTCCCCCTGAGCGCCCTTAGTGTCATCCTCAACGCCCCCCCACCGTCATCCTCAACGCGTGCGCTTCCTTGTTGTAATTCTAGCCTTCCTTATTTCATCCTGACCTTCCTTATTGTCATCCTGAGCGAAGTCGAAGGATCTCTTACTTACTTCCTGTGATCGTCCCACTCGGCGGCCAAGTCGCGCCAGGTTGGATTGCTGCCATTGATTAGCTGCACCTTTTTCTCGCGCCGCCAGCCTTTGAGTTGTTTTTCGCGCGCGATGGCGGAGAGCGGGTCGGGATAGCTTTCCACGTGCAGCAGGTGCTTGAGGTTGTATCGGCTGCTAAACCCCGGGACGTCTCCAGTCTGATGTTCCCACAGGCGGCATTCTATGTCGTTGGTGACGCCGATGTAAAAGACTTTACGGTTTTTGTTGGTGAGAACGTAAACGAAGTAATCGATGGCGTGTTCCTCAATAATGCAGTGTCATGCTGAGCTTGCCGAAGCATCTCTACTTCTTCCGGTTCCAGTTAGAGATCCTTCGACTTCGCTCAGGATGACAAACAAAGGCGCTCCGCTCAGGATGACACTATTTCCCGTCGGAATGCGCGAGCTTCTGGAAGCGCGGATCGTTCCGGAGCGGATCGAACATGGGATCGAGCCGGAGCAGCGCAGGAGTGAGCGGCACGCTTGACAACCCGTTCCCGTACGGCGTCGAGAGTAGTTTCTGTAAAGCGGCAATAGCGCGATCAGGGTCACCAACCTGCGCAGATACTCGCGCCAACGTTTCGATCCGACTTGGGCCATCGAGCGCGTCCTTCTCAATGGGTAGGATCGCGATGGCGCGCTCGGCAAACGTAATCGCCCCCGGTTGGTCCCCTTGGAATGCGGCTACGAGCGCCAGATCGCCGATCAGAAAGTAATCTTCCGGCTGTTGTGGTAACAAAGCTTCGAGTTCACTGCGTGCCTGTTGCCATGTTGCCTTCGCCGCCGCCGTGTCACCGGCAAGGTGTTGCGCCCAGCCGAGGTAAAACCGCAGCTCGCCATTGAAGGAGCCAAGCGCAGGGTCGGGCGTGGCAAGGAGTTCTTTTAATCTACTAATCATCTGTGCAGGGCGGCGCTCGAGAATCGATTGGTAAACCTGGACTTCCACTGACCCCGCGTCAGAGGCGTCGAAGTGAAGTGGAGCGAGCAACCTTGCCGCGCGCGGCAAATCGCCCTCAGCTTGTGCAATGGTGGCCTGTGTTGCAATCGTATCAGGGTCGTCCGGAGTGATGCTGAGGACCTGATCGAGCTTTCGTGATGCCTCCTGAAAGCGGCGGAGGACAGCGTACAACTGCGCGTGTTGGCTTAGCACACTAACGTTGCGGGGATCGAGCCTCTCCGCTTCCTTAAAATAACCTTCGCTCTGCTCCCAGCCGCCGCGCCTGCGCGCCACATAAGCGAGGTTCTCAGGAATTTCGCTGCTGTTTGGAAGAGCACGACGAGCTTGCTCAAAGTAACGGACGGCGGTGTCATAATCCTTTAGGCAGCCATAGTGGTATTTGCCTTTCGCGAGAAGCGCCTCGCCCAGATTGGGCTGCAAATCCAGGGCAGTGTCGGCTGCTTGTCGGGCCTCCTCTTTAAGCGCGGTGGTTGTCGGAAGATTCCCGGAAACGTAGTTGACCGAATCCCAGAATGACAGCCGTGCCCAACCAAGAGCGAACTTTGGATCCAAACGTACCGCGTCTCTGAAATACTTTTGGGCGGCAACGGCATTGCCGGGGGTGGGCACGGACTTCAAGGTGATGGCGAGACCGCGAAGATAGGCGTCATAGGCTACAGGGTTGTTAGTCGGTTTGGCCGTGATTTCCTGTTCTTCGCGGCCGGTGAGCTTGGCCTGTAGCTGACTGGCAATCGCTTTGGAAATATCGCTTTCAACCGAGAAGATGTCGGTCAGCTTGCGATCGTAGGTGTCGGCCCACACATGCGAATCGTTAGCTGCTTTGATCAGCTGTACGTTCACGCGCACGGCGTCTCCGGCTTTCTGCACGCTTCCTTCCAGAATGTGGGCGACCCCGAGTTGCTTGCCGACCTCAGATAATTTTCCGGCGCACTCTTGTAATGCTCGGTCGAGGTGCGCGACGTCACCTTCAGATCAGCGATCTTCGATAGTCGCGTGAGAATCTCATCCTGAATACCATCAGCAAAGTAGGCGTTCGCCTTGTCTTCGCTCAGGTTTGCGAATGGAAGTACCGCGATGCTCTTCTCCGGAGCAGCCGGGGCGGCGGGCGAGCCAGAGCGGCGGAACCACAGTACGGCGCCGAGAACAAAAGCGGCAAGGAGCACCAGCGAAACTGGAATCATCCAAGCTCGGCTCTTCTTTTGGCGAACCACCGGCGCAACCGTAGGTTTGTGCCGGGCGTGAAGAAATTTCCGCGGCACTTCGGGGTTGCCCAGCTCTTCGGTATAAAGATTAACCACGGAGACGCGGACGCCGTGTTTCACCTCCATCTCGCCGAGATCGTGCAGATGACGTTTCCACTGGCCGTACTGTTCCAGGTCTTCCGCCATGTGTTTGGAGACCAGAATGTGACCGGCGTCTCCACAGTCCATCACTCGCTGGGCGATATTGATTCCGGCGCCGGCGATGTTGGCGCGACCACTTACGTCCACGACACCGCTGACCGGGCCGCTGTGAATCCCCATGCGCAGCTTGAGCTGGGTGTTCGGCCGCAGCGCTGCTAATCTCGAGCGCGCAATGCACCGGTGCTTCCGGTGTGTTGTAGAAAACCAGCGCCATACCGTCGCCTGTCGGCACGGTAATGAGGCGGTGTTTCGCCTCCGCGGCGCGGAAATGTTCGGATTCGCGAACGATCCCGTTGAGCAATTCGAGGAGCCGGCGTTGTTCGGCCGTGACGAGCTTGGAGTAGCCGACAATGTCAATGAAGAGAACGTAGGCGATCTCCAGCTCGATCTCTTTGTCCGTTTCAGCGGCCATAAATCGCTCAGCCGGCAGGGCAACAAATAACCGTAATCACAGCGACCATTCAGGTTGATCGGAGTGCTTGCTCCAAAGATTGGGTCAAAGCTGGCGCGGCGCGCCGAAGTTTCGCGTCTTCCGTTACCAGCCGAGCTGTCACTTGCTGAGCCAAAGCAAGAAAGCGCGCATCATATGCGCTGACTTGGTGGCGAATGGCCGTTGCCAGAACCAACGCGTGAGGAACACGCGCCAGTTTGCCCTCGAGCAAGGCAGCGGCTTTCGCCAGGAAATCTTCCGCCCCGGAGAATGTCATCCGCTTTCTCGCGACGGACGAGGCGAGAACATTCGTGAACTCAACCAGAAGGAACGCTTCGCTCCGCCAGTCAGGATCACGGGTGCGCAATTGCTGCGCCGCCGCGGTATGATCGCCCTCAATCAGCAGATAAACAACGACGTCGGTGTCGACCACTACCATTTGCTAGTCGCGGCCCCAGGCGATGGCAGCTTCGATTTCCTTGGTCGTAATAGCACCGCCGCGCAGCTTCACCGGTCTGGGTGTTTTCGCGCGTGGAGCTTTGCCTGCGGCCATCCCCTTTCGGAGCAACTCGGCGATAGTGTCCTTCAGTTTCTTGTGCTCGTGCACTGCGCGAATTTTCACTTCGCGCATGAGTTCCTCAGGCAGCTCAAGTGTCGTCTTCATGCTGGCCAGATTCCCAGAAAGCTGGTTTTCTGGCAAGGAACCGGGGGTCGGTTCAGGCGATCCACGGTTTGTAAAATTGCGCCCGTTTCAAGTCGGTGAGAGCTGCCGAGTTTGCCTGGCGAAATAGTCGTTGGCTGTTCCTCAATCAATGCGGTGTCATGCTGAGCTTGTCGGAGCATCTCTTACTGCCGAATAGCCCAATCGTGCTGAGCTTGTCTCTTAATTCCTTCTCTTTGCAGTTTGAGTTCCTTCGACTCCGCTTCGCTCCGCTCAGGATGACAATGTGCGGTTGGCTTGGCTCAGGGTAACGCCAATAGGGGACGGTAATAAGCGAGTGGGTCATGCTGAGCGCAGCCGAAGCATCTCTTACTTCTTTCCGGTTGCAGTGAGAGATCCTTCGACTCCGCTCCGCTCCGCTCAGGATGATAGTTCGTCCTTCAACATCGCGTCCGCGCAATAAGCCAAGTCTATTTGCCGTCGGAATGCGCCAGCTTTTAAACGCGTGAATCGTTGCGGAGCGGTTCGAACATGGGATCCAGCCGGAGCAGCGCGGGAGTAAGCGGCACGTTCTCAGCCAGTGGACCTTCGTACGGTATCGAGAGGAGTTTCTCCAAAGCCGCAATAGCGCGGTCCGGCGCTCCTACCTGCGCGGCGACTCGGGCAACGATTTCGATCGACGCCGGTCCAGCTTTGGCGTCTTTCTCGATCGGGTTTGCGGCCATGGCCCGTTGCGCTAAAGCTAACGCTCCGCCTTTTTCGCCAAGAGCCATATAAGTCAGGGCCAGGTCACCGAGCAGGCCAGGGTTGTCCGGTTGGTCTTTGAGGAAAGGTTCCAGTTCGGCGCGGGCCTGCCGCCAAGTTTCCTGGGCAGCGGCATGATCGCCGGCGATTTCTTGCGCCCAACCTAGCCAGAAGCGCAGTTCGCCGAGGTTAAAACCTAGCGCGGGATTCGGATCGGCAAGTATCTGCTTCAGCCGTGGAATGATTGGTGCGGAGCGGCGCTCCAGGATGGCCTGATAAACTTGTATCGCCAGCGCGCCAGTGTCATCGGCATCTGGATGAAGGGGGGCAAGTAGTGCCGAAGCCCGCGGCAGGTCTCCTTCTGCCTGTAAACTAGCCGCCTTCAGCACGAGTGTGTCAACGTCATCCGGTATGATATCGAGGATTTGGTCAAGCTTCCGAAACGCATCGGAGAAACGGCGTAGGACATTGTAGGAAATCGCGTGCTGCGTGAGCAGGTTAACGTCGCGCGGGTCGAGCCGCTCGGCTTCGTTGAAGTAGAGCTCGCTCCGGTCCCACTGACCTCGCCGGCGCGCAACATACGCTAACGATTCAGGAATCCGGCTGCTATTCGGCAGGAATTGACGCGCCTGCTCAAAGTAGCGCGCCGCGGTGTCATAATCCTTCAGGCACGCATAGTAAGTACGAACCCGCAGCCAGCAGGGCCTCACCAAGCTTCGGCTGAAGAGCTAGTGCGGTCTCGGCAGCTTGGCACGTCTCTTCGCGGAGGGCAGCCGTCGGCTGAAGAGTCTGTGTGATGTAGCGGCGCGCATTCACCGACGCCAGCAGCGCCCAACCGAGCGCAAACTTCGGATCCAACCGCACCGCTTCTTTGAGATATTTCTGCGCGTTAAGCAAGTTGGCGGGGGTGGTTGCGGTTTTTAGTGTAAAAGCCAATCCACGCAGGTAGGCATCGTAAGCCTCAGCATTTTCTGTCGGTCTGGCGGTCAGCTTTCGATCGAAGGTCTCAGCCCAAAGATGCGAATCATTGGCCGCTTTGATCAGCTGCACATTCACGCGTACGGCATCGGCGCTCTTCTGCACGCTGCCTTCCAGCATCTGGGCAACGCCAAGTTGCCTGGCGATTCCCGGCAGGTTTTCCGGCGCGCTCTTGTAGTGCTGCGTCGATGTGCGCGAGATCACCTTCAGCTCGGCGATCTTGCTTAAGCGCGTCAGGATTTCGTCCTGAATGCCCTCGGCAAAGTAAGCGTTCTCCTTGTCGCTGCTCAAGTTCTCGAACGGAAGCACCGCGATGCTTTTCTCTGGAGCGGAAGTGGCTGCGGGTCGGGCATGTTTTCGCATGAACCAGACACCAACAAGTCCGGCTACAACCAGAGCAGTCGCAGTTACAAGAAGAACATTGCGCCGATTTTTCCGCGGTGGCGGGATGGTAGCTGCCGGCTGGAACTTAAGCTTTTGCGGCACGGCCGAGTTGCCGATTTCATCGGTGTAGAGATTGAAGAGATGAACGCGCAGTCCATGTTTCACTTCGCACTTGCCAAGATCATGCAGGCACGGCTGCCATTGGCGATAATGCTCCAAGTCTTCCGCGACATGTTTGGAGAGGAGAATATGGCCCGCGTCCCCGCAATCCATCACCCGCTGCGCCATGTTGATGCCCGCGCCGGCAATATTGACCTGTTCGTTCAGGTCAGTGATCGCGTTCACCGGCCCACTATGGATGCCCATCCGGACGCGCAGCTCAGGATGACTTTTCAGCGCCTGCGCGATTTCCATTGCGCACAAGGCTGGCGCTTCCGGGCTAGTGCGAAAAACCAGCGCGCCGCCGTCGCCGGTGGGCAGGCGAAGTAGTTTGCCTTGCGCTTCAGCAAGCTGGACCTGCTCACTGTGGCGCACGATTGGTTTCAGCTTCTGGAGCAACTCGCTCTGCTCGTTAATGAGTCCTTTGGAGTAGCCGACAATGTCAATGAACAAGACATCCCGATCTCGAATTTCACCTCAGGAGAGTGTTCTGTGGACATCACCTGCATCTTTATCTGAAAACGAGCGCATCAACGAGGCTCTTTTTCGACAAGGAGTTTTGCTGGTTAACGAGGGGTGGGGGATGAGTAGGACAATGATTTCGATGGTCGATGTGCATCGGTATTATGCGGGCGCGGGTCGGGTCGTGCGCGCGGTTGATGGGGTGTCGCTCGGGATTGCGCGGCATGAGTTCGTGGCCTTGAGCGGGCCGAGCGGCTGCGGCAAAAGCACACTGATGCATCTGCTCGCGGGAATGGACCGGCCGAGCAGTGGTGAGATTTACGTGAACGATCTGGCCTTGCACCGGGCGGACGAGAATGCGTTGAACCGTTACCGGCGCGATCAGCTCGGCATTGTTTTTCAATTTTTTAATCTGCTGCCCACTATGACGGCGCTGGAGAATGTGATGTTCCCGCTATTGCTGCAACAGGCGCCACGTGAAGTCGCCCGGCAACGTGCCAGTGAAACTCTCGCCATGGTCGGTCTGGTGGAGCGAGGGGAGCATTTCGCGCATCAATTAAGCGGGGGTGAGCAACAGCGCACGGCCATTGCGCGCGCCATCGTGCATCGACCGGAGCTGCTCATTGCCGATGAGCCAACCGGGAACCTGGATTCCGCTTCGAGTGAGGCGGTGCTGGATGCGCTTCGCACAGTGGCCGATCAAAAGCTGGCTACGCTGATTATTGTTACCCACAGCGAAGAAGTGGCGCGCGCCGCTTCACGACGAGTTTTGATGCGCGACGGGAAATTGCTGCCGTGATGGCGGTCTAAGGGGCGCCGCGCTCACGGCGCGGTGAAATTGCCGCTGGGTAGCCATGGTTGCTCCACCGTAACAACCGTCAAAGGTCCTAGCACGACCGCGCTGTTTCGATTGTTTCTTTCGAGCACGATTGCGAGCACGAGCACGAGCACGAATTACGATTCGGATTAGGAAGAGCAGGAGTGAAAGTGACGGTGCGAACACCGTAAACGGGATACAAGCGCAGGCGAAGGCTTGACCTGCCTGATGAACCCGCGTTACCTAAACGGCTCAACCCGCCCGCTCCGTGGAATTAAAGGACATCAAAGCGATCATCGATCTCATGCGGAAGAATGATCTTTCCGTCTTCGAGATGGAGAAGGATGGTTTTCGCCTCAAGCTGCAGAAAGGCGCGACCGAGAAACCGGTTTCAGTGGTGCCTTTGGTCAGCGCTGCGCCGCCCCCGCCGCCTGTCTCGCAAGCTGCGGCGACCGCCGCAGGCGAAACGGAGGCTCCCGCGCAGGAGAAGGCCGCGCTCCGCGACATTGTCTCGCCCATGGTCGGGACATTCTATCGAGGAGCTTCGCCGGATGCGCCGCCCTTTGTGGATATCGGCAAGGAGGTCACTGAAGAGACGGTGGTCTGTATCATCGAAGCGATGAAGGTGATGAATGAGATCAAGGCCGAGACGAGCGGTGTGATTGCGGAAGTGGTGGCGGAGAATGGAAGACCGGTGCAGTTCGGCCAGGTGCTTTATCGCGTGCGATGAGGCTGAGTGGTTGTAGGGCGGGCGCTCCGCCTGCTCGAATGCGCGAGTGGGTGTCAGGCTGGGCAAACGAAGCGGTCGCCCTACACTGATGTTTGAAAAAGTCCTGATCGCCAATCGCGGCGAAATCGCCCTGCGTGTCATCCGCGCGTGCAAGGAATTGGGCATCCGCACGCTGGCCGTTTACTCAGAAGCGGACGTCGATTCGCTCCATGTCCAATTAGCCGACGAATCCATCTGCATCGGCGCGGCGCCGAGCTCGGAAAGCTATTTGAAGATGGACCGGATCATGAGTGCCGCCGAAGTAGGCGATGTTGACGCTATCCATCCCGGCTATGGTTTTCTCGCGGAGAACGCGCATTTCGCCGAAGTGTGCGAGAGCTGCAACATTCGTTTCATCGGGCCGCCGAGCAGCGCGATGCGCCTGATGGGGGACAAAAATTCCGCGCGCCAATGTGCGCGCGACGCTCGAGTGCCGGTGACGCCGGGCAGCGACGGGATCGTGGCGGACGAACAGGAAGCGCTGCATGTAGCGCGGAAAATCGGCTATCCCATCATGATCAAAGCGGTCGCCGGCGGCGGCGGTCACGGGATGCGTGCGGCCCATAACGAAGCTTCGCTCCTGCCGGCATTTCACGCAGCGCGAATGGAAGCGGAGAAAGCATTCGGCAATGGCGACGTTTACATGGAGAAACTGATCGTGAATCCGCACCACATCGAGTTCCAGATCGTGGCCGACAGTCACGGGCACATGGTGCATCTGGGCGAGCGGGATTGCTCCATCCAGCGGCGCAACCAGAAGGTGATCGAAGAATGTCCTTCCCCGCTGATGACCGAGTCGTTGCGCAAGAAAATGGGCCACGCGGCAGTGAAGCTGGCGCACTCAGTGGGCTACCAGAACGCCGGCACGATCGAGTTCCTGGTGGATGATCGAGGCAATTTCTACTTCATGGAAATGAACACGCGCATTCAGGTCGAGCACACCATCACCGAGGAGGTTTACGGTTGCGATCTGGTGAAGGAACAGATCCGGATCGCCGCGGGGGAACACCTCTCGCCCCATGTGGCCAGAGCAGTGCCGCGCCTGCACGCCATCCAGTGTCGCATTAACGCCGAAGATCCGGCGCACAATTTCCAGCCTTCTCCGGGGCGAATTGCATTTTATTACGCTCCGGGCGGGCGCGGCGTGCGGGTCGATTCGCACGCTTACACCGGCTACATCGTGCCGCCGTATTACGACTCACTCATCGCCAAGTTGATAACGGTGGGAGCGTCGCGCGCCTCTACCATTGAACGGATGCGGCGCGCGCTCGAGGAGTATTATGTCACCGGGATCAAGACCACGGTTCCGTTTCATAGCGCGATCATGCGGAGCAAGGAATTTCGAGAAGGGAAATATGACATCGGGTTTGTCGAGCGGCTGATGAACTCGGGCAGTTTTGAAATGGTCGCGCCGCCGTCGCGTTTGCACGAGTGACGAGCGCCGGAACGCTTTACGCCATTCTCGACCTGGCCTACGTGCGCGACGAAGCGGCGCCACGGATGCTGCAAAAGTTGCTCGAAGGCGGCGCAGATATCGTGCAGTTGCGCGGGAAGAATCGCAGCATCGATGAACTGAGCGCGCTGGCGGAAAAACTGCTGCCGCTGACTGCGGCGGCGAATGTCCCCTTTATTGTGAACGACCACGTAGAAATCGCGCGGCGGGTGAACGCGCAAGGCGTGCACGTCGGCCAGGATGATGAATCAATCGCAAGCGCGCGGAGGAAGGCCGGCCGGCCGATCATCGTCGGCAAATCAACCCACAGCACCGAACAAGCGCTCGCTGCCGAGCGCGAAGGCGCGGACTACATCGGCTTTGGTCCGCTCTTCGCCACGCCTACTAAACCGGACTACACGCCCATCGGGCTTGAGGATATTCGGGAAGTACAGCGGCGACTAACGATTCCTGTTTTTTGCATCGGAGGAATCAAGCTGGAGAACCTGGCTCAAGTCATTAGTGCCGGCGCCGAGCGCGTCGCAATTGTCTCGGGGCTGCTGCAAGCGGGAGATCCGGCGAGCTACGCTCGCGCAGCCAAAGAGATGCTCGGAAGCGTCGTCTTTCGCCACGAGAAGGAAACCAGTTGAAGTTGCCTCTTAGCGTGTGTGTCACCGCACCCCTCGATTCCGCCTTGGTTCTCTCGGGATGATACTATGAGCTTACTTGTTGTCGGTTCCATCGCGCTCGACACCGTCAAAACGCCGGTAGAAGAACACGCCGATCTACTCGGAGGTTCGGCATCCTACGCTGCACTCGGCGCCAGCTTCTTCACCCCAGTGAAGTTGGTCGGCATTGTTGGTGATGATTTTCCCGAGAACGAATGGGAATTTTGGAGATCACGAAACATTGACGCCACCGGCGTGCAGCGCGGTAACGGCAAGACGTTTCGCTGGTCGGGCGAATATGCCTGGGACCTGAACACGCGTGAAACGCGTTCGGTGGCGCTGAATGTCTTCGAAACATTCCGGCCCACCTTGCCGGAGAATTATCGCAACACACCGTTCGTGCTTCTGGCGAACATCGCGCCAAAATTGCAAGCGCACGTGCTCGACCAGAGCAAGGACCCGCGTTTCGTCCTCGCCGACACGATGGACCTCTGGATCGAGACGACGCGCGCTGATCTCGATGCGCTCCTGCCACGGGTGGACTTACTCATTCTCAACGACAGCGAAGCGCGCGAGATGACGAAGGAAACAAGCCTCATCCGCGCCGGGCGGAAGATTCGGAATTTCGGGCCCCGCTATGTTGCCATAAAAAAGGGCGAACACGGCGCGCTCCTTTTCGGCGAGGACGAGTTCTTCAGTTGCGGAGCGTATCCGCTCGAAGATATCCACGATCCAACGGGGGCCGGCGACACCTTCGCCGGCGGGCTGGCCGGTTACCTGGCCGCGCATGTGCAGGAGAACGTCACGTTCGAAATCCTGCGCAAAGCAATGATCTACGGCAGCGTGCTGGCGAGTTTTTGCGTGGAAGCGTTCAGTCTCGAGCGCCTGCGCAAGCTCACTCATGAGGAAATTGATGAGCGCTACAAGTTGTTTAAGCAAATGAGCGAGTTCGAGGCATTGCCATGAGGGCCGGCAAGACGATTACGGCGAATGTTTTTATCCTGACTCTCGCCCTGTCGGTCGCACGCTCATATTTTCCCTCAACTGCGCGCGCCCGCGTTTCCCACGGTGCGTGGGTAGTGCTGAATAATTGTGTCTATGTCAGCAATCAATCCAACGACGGCGATAGCTTTCACGTCAGAGCTGACGGCAGGCGATACCTGTTCCGACTCTATTTCGTAGACACGCCCGAGATGGACCCGGGATTTAAGGAGCGCGTGGAGGAGCAGGCGAAATACTTCGGCATTTCTAACGAGAACGTAGTACGAGTAGGACGGGTGGCGAAGGAGTTCACGCGCGAGAAACTGTCGCAGCCATTCACCGTGCGCACATGTTTTCAGGATGCGCTCGGGCGCAGTCGCATGGAGCGCTATTATGCGATTGTGCAAACGGCGAGTGGCGATCTGGGCGAGCAATTAGTCGAGAATGGCCTGGCGCGAATCCACGGCGCGAGCGCGAACCCGGTCGGGCTGCCATCGGCCAATGTGGAGTGGCAGAAGCTGAATCAACTCGAGATCGCCGCCAAGGCCGAGAAGGTGGGAGGTTGGGGAGTGAACTTCGGCCGCTTGAGAGTGCGCTCGGAGAAGTCGAAGAATCGGGCGCCGCTGGATCCGTTCGAGACATTCTTTCATCCAGAACGGGCGCAAGCGGCGGCTGTCGCGACGCCTGTGCCAAGTCCGTGGCCGTTTGTTGCGCCAACCTCGCCACCTTCGGCCGACAACATCGTTTCGATCAATCCGAGGAAGGTGAATATCAACACGGCTACGCAAGAGGAACTGGAAAGGCTGCCAGGTATCGGGCCGGTCCTGGCGCAGCGCATCATCGACGCGCGCCCATTTAACAATGCGGACGATCTGCGCAAGGTAAAAGGTATCGGCGATGCGCGCTATGAGAAGCTGCGGCCCTTCTTCGAGTAGCATGGAGCGCTTCGCGGCAATGCGTTGCGCAAAAAGTTAATGGTTTTCTCGCTTAAGCTATGCGATACTTCCTTCCGGTTAACACGTGCAAGTCTCGCTTTGAAACGACGTATTAAACCGGCGCTTTGTTTGGTTCTGTCGCTGCTCGCGCAGACAGCCGCCATTCCCGCCTTTGCTCATGCGCCCTGGATCACATTGCAGGGCGGTCATTACCTGATAAAACGACCGAACGATGGCGATAGCTTCCACGTTAGCGTCCAGGGAACTGAATACATTTTCCGGCTCTACTTTGTCGATGCGCCGGAGACGACAGCTGAGTTCCGCGATCGGGTGGAAGAGCAGGCCATCTTCTTCGGTGTCACCGTTGATCAGGTGCTACAGGTAGGCGAGCTGGCGAAGCAGTTCGTGCGTGAGAAACTGGGCGAGCCTTTTCTAGTGCGCACCTGCTGGGAGGACGCTGGCGGACGCAGCAAGATGCAGCGCTTCTATGCCTTCGTGCAGACCCGCAGAGGCGATCTGGGGGAGCAGCTGGTAGAGAATGGGCTGGCCCGGATTCATGCCGGGACCGCCAGGGCCGAAGGTTTGAATTCGGCCGCGCCTGAGTGGCAGAAGCTCGTTAGCCTCGAACACAAGGCGCAACGGGAAAAGGTGGGCGGATGGGGCGTGGAAGAAGGCCGCATGCAGGTGCGCGCGCAGCAGCCGGAGAGTGAAAAGGGCGTGGATCCATTCGACAAATTCTTTCATCCGACTGCGCTGGTGCAAAACTCGCCGCAAAGCTCCAAGCCTGTAGCAGGCGAGTCCTCAACAATGCTCACCGCGGCTAACGATGCCGAGTCATTTCCCGCCCACGATCCGCTCACGGAGGTGAAGCTCAATGTTAATACCGCCTCCGAGACGGAACTGGAGAATATTTCCGGCATCGGCCGGGTTATCGCGGAGCGTATTATCGCAGCGCGACCATTTAAGAGCGCCGACGATTTGCGCAGCGTGAAAGGGATCGGCGAAATGAGATACGCCCACATCCGTCCCTACTTCGAGTAAATGCGCGCCCGTGGGGATTCGAACCTCAAACCTTCTGATCCGTAGTCAGATGCTCTATCCAGTTGAGCTACGGGCGCTAAGAGAGCGCTAATTTTGCGAAGGAAGTTTGTCGCGTCAACCAGCGTGGTGGCTGGGAGGCACCCTCAGTAACTCGAGTGTGGGGCGAGACCAGGCCCGGCGTCGCCAGCCGGCTCGAATGGAATAACCTGCGTCTCAGAAAAGCTGCGGTTGAGCAGCTGGACGGTTAGCGCCGCTCTTCTTCTTCGTGTCGCCGCTTTGCCTCCTTGTGTCTGCGATCCTGCTCAGCCGCAGCTTCGCGCGGAACGACGACATCAGGGCGGCGCGACCTTTCCGTCATTCGGCGGCGCGCGGCTGCGCTTTCGCGCTCCCTTACTTCTGCGGCTGTCGTTTTGGGCCGGCCTTCCCGTAAGTTTCCCGTCGTCTCTTCCCGTCGACGCTCCACTGATTGCTGCTCTTTTCGCGCCGCCGATTGGTTGCGGGATTTCTCGGCGCCGGCTTCACGCGCTTCGGCCACTTTCGCCTTGCCTCCCTCATCAAGAGATCTGATGGCCGCGGACTTTGGACGGCCCTTGTTCACCGCGGCTTGCAGGTCTCGATTCTTGCTCGCGGCTTGCCGCTGCGAAAGTTGCTGCGAAGTCGGTGGAACATGGTGCGCAGCAGTTACCGCCTTTTCCCGCGCACTTGGCGCCGCTTTCACTCCGCCGGGACCATTGTAGCTCGCGCGGGTGGCTTTCACCTGTTTGTTCACGACTGTGCGGTCAACGTAAGTATTGCGAACGATCTTGGTGTTCACGCGCGTGATGGCGGTGTTGTAACGGAAGATATTCCCATCCCATCGGCCGCCGTAATAACCGCTGCCGAAATAGCCGTAGCCATAATTTATCCCCCCATAGAAGCCGATTTCTGGAGCCCAGTAACCGCTGTGGAAAACGTATACGCCGTCGTTAAATCCCCAATAAGGCGGTGTCCAGAGCAGGCCCACTGCCGGCGGCGCAACCCAGAACCCCGGAACCCAGTAGTAACCGAATTCGCCGTATGCCCAATAACCGGGGGTCCAAAGGTAACCGTCCACCGGGCAGGGCGGCTGTTCCACGATGGGCAGCAAGGGAGGAGCGATGTTGATGGAGATGCCCACTGCGGCCGGCGAGGCCGAAGGGAGTGCGGCAAGGAGCAGTGCGGCGAAAGCAAAGGAGCGCAGTTTCATATGTGTGGTTTCTGGCAACGATTAAACAAGACGCAAACGATTTTGTTCTATTCGATCAGGCGAGAAAGGAAGAATCCAGTGAATTTTCATTGGAAATGCGGCGCGACAAAAGACGCGACCCTCCCGAGCGACGCCGCAGAGCATGACTCGTCATTATCAAGCTTAGCTGCCCGGAACGGTAAGGTCCCGTTTTGATTTGTCTCCGGACCAAAGGTGAAAGGTATAAGTAAAGACGACGTAGCCGCGAATACTTTCCGGGTGATAGTTCGGAAAATAGATCGCGGGGTTAACCTGAAAGTCGGTGGTAATATTCCAGGTAAAACCGATGGTGGACGAGTTCTCAGAACCGCTCTGGAAGTCCACCTGCAGGCGCCAGCTGCGATTGAAATCATGCGCGTAGCCGAGAATGGCTTCGTTTTTGTAGCCGGCGTGAATCGCGCCGCCAATGAGCTTGTCATGTTCGGTATAGTAGCCGGCTTCGAGAAATGGTTGCGGGGCAACATGGCTATGCGGCGACCAGTTTACAAAACCAGCCGATAATAGATACGGTTTGCTTCTGAGCAGACCCAGCTCGGCGCCGAAGATCAGCTCGTTAGGTTTAAAGCCTTTGAAAATTGCGAGCTCGGCGAAGTCGGTGAGGCCAAGCTCCGCCTGCGCCTCGTAAGGATTAGCGATACGGGAGCTTTGCCACTGTCCACTCAGGGAAAGGTCCCCCGCCGGCTGAAGGTCCGGCGTCACGATCTGGCTAAGCCCTTTCGTGGTGGCATGAGCTGATGGCATCAGCGCCATGGAGAAGATGAGGAGAACAAAAAGCAGGCGCGGCACCGGCGGGAAGAGTGCCGGGTATTTCGCGGTGCGACAACCGAATTCCTGTCAGGCAGTGCAAAAGGGCTCGAACTCGTTTGCACTTTGCTTCGTCACGTCGCTAACTGCGCGCGGCGATGACCATTTTCCTTGGTTGCGGATTCGCGGCGAAGTATCGTGAAGGCGGCGGAGTATTCTCCGTCCCCCTGCAGTGGATGCTAGGGCTGCAACGGCTCGGCGCGGACGCAGTCTGGCTCGAGATTTTTCCAGCCACGGCTGACGAGGCTGCGGATAGGAGCGCAATCCGAAGCTTCCAAACTCAGGTGCGACTGCACGGGTTGCGAGACTACTGCCTGCTTTATCAACCGCATGCGGGTAGCGCACACGATCTGCAACAGATGCGATGTTTTGGAATGGACTGCCGCAAACTGCGCGAGCGTCTTGCCGGTCCAACTACATTACTGAACTTGAGCTATTCGATTCATCCACCGCTCCTGCTCCAGTTCGAGCGCCGGATTTTCTGTGATCTTGATCCGAGCGAGATTTTCTACTGGATGACCAAGCTCGAGATGGGGCAGTCAACTCACCACGAGTTTTGGACAGTGGGGCTCAATGCGGGAGCGCCTGAGTGCCGGCTGCCAGCTTCGCATCTCAAGTGGCGAACATTCTTTCCTTTGGTCGACACCCGATCACTTCAGCCGCAACCGAAACCGACCGCGGCGAAATTCACAACCATCGGTCAATGGTACTGGGGCGGCGCGGTCGAGGTCGAGGGGCAATTCCCCGACCTTTCCAAGAAGTTCGCTTTCGAGAAGTATCTTGACCTTCCGTCGCGCGTGCCACAGGCGCAGTTCGAGCTGGCGATGAACATCCGCCGGTCTGATCCCGAGCATGCTCGCCTGGCCGGCCGCGGCTGGCATTTGGTCGATCCGCATCAGGTTGCCAAAACGGCTGCGCGGTACCGCCGATACATCGCCTCAGCATGCGCCGAGTTCACCGCCATCAAAGGCGTGGATGTCGCCTGGCGCACAGGATGGCTGAGTGATCGCGCCGCCATGTTTCTCGCCATGGGACGACCGGTTATCACGGAAGATACAGGTGCCGCGAATTATCTCCCGGAACGCAGCGGATTTTATTTTGTGCATGATTTGGAGTCCGCAGCGGAGGCTAGCCGCGAAATTCTGGCGGGGTGGGACCAGCTGTCGTTGCAGTGCCGCTCCACCGCGGTCGAGCTCTTCGATTCAGAAAAAACCCTGCGCAAAATTCTGGCTTCTTGAGCTATTGCCGGCCATAAGCGGGGGTCGCGAATCGCCGTTTGCAAAATGATTTTCGGATGTTAGTCGTTTGCCGTTATGGCCGACTTGATCAAAGCCGATGAGCTGAAAAATCGCCTCAAAAAAGTGCCCGAATGGGAGCTGGAGAAGAAACATATCGAGCGCACATTTGAGTTCGACGATTTTACTGACGCCATCGACTTTGTGAATGCGGTGGCAGAAGTTGCCGAGGAAGAGGAACATCATCCCGACATCGACATTCGCTTTAACAAGGTGCGGCTGGTGCTTTCAACCCACAGCAAAGGGGGCTTGACGGATCTCGATTTCGCCCTGGCAGAGCGAATCGACACGCTCTCGGAGTAGTGCGCTGGCCCGATCGCCGAACAGTTGTTGCCGTCATCGTCACCGCATCGTTGGCCTTCGCTGTCTGGAAAATCATAGACTGGCGAACACGGCCGCCACCGCCTCCCGCTCAAGGCGTCCGGCTCAGTAAATGAAAAGGCGCCATCCCGCGGCGCAGCGCTCATCGCCTGCCGCTCAGCTCGAAGGCAGGCGGTCTTCGTCGGCATCAATGAACGCGAACATGGTTTCAATGTCTGCGCGTTCACTCATGCCACTTTCTTTTTTCCGGCGCGCCAGCGTCTCAGTGATCTCATCCTTCCAACCACGTTTCCGCATGAACTCGTTCCACACGAAAATCTCCTCAGGCGATGGCCGCCGGCCTTCCCGGAAACACCACGCCAGGATTTCCTCATCGCTTCCGCCGGCGAGCACGCGTTGAACTAGCTTTTCGTAGTCCACCCGCAGAAAGTTCACGCACGATTGATCGAAACCTTTTCCCAGGTTCGGCTGGTAATCGGATGGCAGCTCGCCTGTTGCCTGGGCCCGTATTTTGCTGAGCATCCGGGCGAAGTAGACAATGTCGCCGACCTTGTCCAATGGGCTGCGCAAGCTCGATGTTGCCATCACAAGCTAACTATGTGCATTTCATCTAAAAATCTCAAGTCGAGCACGTTCTTGCTGCGGCGTCCTAGTTGAACAGAATCTCCGTTGCGGCCCCCGCAATTGCAGAACGACGTCGTTCACTTGTTAAAACCGAATACCGCTTGTCCGCCGCCCAGCACTGGGGAATGGTCGAAACAGACATGAATCGAGTTGTGGGTCTCGAAACAGAGTATGGCGCCCTCGTCCACGACGCCGAAGTCTCGAGCGAGGCCTGGCCGGCGCGGGTTAAGAATCACATTTTTCGAGAAGGCCGCATGGGTGTGCTCGACCTGCATTACCGCGACTATGAAGAGCCTCCCGGCAACGGTGGTTTTCTCTTAAACGGCGGCCGTCTTTACCTCGACATGGGCCACATCGAGTACGCTTCACCGGAATGCGTGCATTTACGTGATGCTGTTACGTATGATCTGGCGGGGGACGATCTGCTGATGGAGGCAGTACGGCAGATGGGCGCGACCGATCGGATTTCATTCATCAAGAATAACGTTGATCACCATACCGGCGCTACCTTTGGCTGTCACGAGAACTACCTCATGCAACGCACCACGCAATTTGCGCCCGTCATTCTTGGGACGCTCCTGAGCTTTCTGGCCACGCGCCAGCTCTTCACCGGAGCGGGCCGAGTAGGGCAGGCCAATCCACTCGCCTTTGACTTCGAGCCGGCGGCGACCTCACTGCCGGTCAAGTTTCAGATCAGTCAGCGGGCCGATCACATAGTTAACGATATCTATCAATGGGTGCAGTTTAATCGAGCGATTATCAACGCCCGCGACGAGCCACTGGCTGACTACCGAAAGTTTCGCCGGCTGCACCTGCTTATCGGCGACTCAAACATGAGTCCGTTCGCGACAGCGTTGAAGCTGGGCACGACTGCTTGCGTGCTGACGCTGCTGGAAGAAGGAAAGTTTCCCCGCGGTCTTGTGCTGGAGGATGCGGTGGCGGCAACGCGCGAGTTGTCGCATCAGACTGACGGGCCGTGGGCGGTGAAGCTGGAAAATGGAAGAACGGCCCAGGCTTTGCATGTGCAATGGCGTTTTCTCGAAGCGGCGGCCAAACATCTGCAAGGACGTGACGCCGAGATCGATTGGCTCCTCGAGAGCTGGAGCTTCGTGCTCGATAGTTTGGCGAATAACCAAATCGCGCTCATTGGCGGCGTCGATTGGATTACGAAGCGGTGGCTACTCGAATCATTCATGGAAGACGAAGGTCTTTCCTGGAACGACCCATGGTTACTCAGCCTCGACCTGGAATATCATAATATCAATCCGGCGCGAGGCCTCTTTTTCGGAGTCAACCCTGGCAAACGCATCGCGGACTGGAATGAAAGTGTGCGCAACAAGAACGCGGGCACTCAGCCTCCACGGAACTCACGCGCGGCCGGGCGGGCCCAGGCCGTAGCCTATTTTCGTAATGCCGATGTGCCCTACGTAATCAACTGGGACTCTATCGCGGCCGGGCCGCACCAGATTATGTTAATGAGCGATCCATTCCAGCGCTACGCTAAGGAGACGAGCAGGTTTATTGAACAAATAGGCACGGCAGCTATTTAAGATGGTTCAGAATTGTAATGCCATAGCTTTCGCGCAGGGCCGGTTCATCGGCGCGCGCCTGGCTGGCATCGAGAGGGATGAGCTTAGGATCTTCCACCGTCTCAATTGTATAAAAGCCATCCAGCGGTTCCTTCACAGCTTCAACTACATCTCCAAGGGAACGAACTTCTTTGCCATTCACCTTTGCCACTGTGAGATAGCTTACGTCCTCATAACCAATCGTACCATTAACCGGGAGCACCTGACTAAGTATGACTACACGGCGGTGGCCAGCGGGGAAGAGTTCTGACTGGAACCGGTCCAGATAGACAAACCGCTGCGGAGCGTCCTTAAGCCAGCCCGCTCCCCACTCTCGCAAGTATTGCCGTGAAAGTTCCTGAAAGATAAGGCCGCCCAAAACCAGGTATCTCGGTGCTTGGTCGTGGGAGTACGGAGGTATAACATAATCTGTTGCCTCCCTGTGTTCGAGGGTCACGTTGATCTGCACTGGTTTACCCTGGCGCTGCACCTTGAACGGGACAGTCTCTCCGGTGTAGCCGCGGCCAGTAATTAAGTTGGTGAAATCCAGCTTTTTGTAGAGCGGGTCGATGTAGTTGCCGTTCTGGTCAAGGTCGAAGCCAGCAATACCCGAAATGATGTCACCAACCTTCAGCCCGGCGCGTTCCACTGCCGTCCCCGGCTCTATGCCGGTGATGTAAACGCCATCGCTATCGCCCGTCTCGCGGGCGTATTTCCGAAGCTGGGGATCACGAGTGGGAAAGTAGTCAAAGCCCACCGTGGGAAAACCAGGATAGCTTGTTTTTGCCGCGTCCTTGAGAAAATGCGTGATTATGGGAGCAGGAATTACATCCATGAGCTGCGAACGCGGATCGTAGCGCAAGAGAAGGCCAGCGACCCTGTTATTCTTCAATAACGGGACCGTGTAACTGTTATCGCGATATTGCAGCGGAATACTGACTCGGTAGGTGAGGAATTGACTCACGTCACTCGGATAGCGCATGACCTGAACTCCGGTGACTAAACCGTCAGTTACGACCAGGGCGCCAGTCTGTTCCAGCTGCAATGCCGAGAGCCGGTCTCCTACAATTGTGTCATTTGTTAACTCAAGTGGAGCAAGCCCATTAAGAAAGGCCTTGTCCTGCGGTTGTATGAGGGCAAGGTTCGCGTCGTAATCAACAACTTCTACCGAAGCTGCTATTTTATCGCCGGTCTCAGCCCTTTCCAATTCAACATAGTTTTGGTCCATTACCAGGTCCGCCGTGACAAGGACGCGTCCTTGAGAAAGAACCGCGCCGAGCGCGCGTTTAGAAAAAGGCGCGTGCTTTTGCCAGGGCCGAAAATAGTCATATGCCTGGCCGGTGACATTGACCCGCACGAGAGATAGCTGCCGTGGCCGAATCGCTGTCTGCGCATTCTCTTTCTTGGCGTGGGTAGTTGCGGAGGCAAGCAAGACCACGCCCGCAACAACAAGCCGTGCTGGCATACTAAGTACCCGGTGAACGCTCATGAGGATCGGCCTCGGCTGCGAGGGGCTGTTCATCCAGGTTTTGTTCCTTAACTACATTGTAGCGAGTCCGAATGCGCTCGCGCGCGCTTTCTACTTCTTTCCGATCTAAGATAAGCGGCGGACCTTCGCCCACCATTTTCACGACGAATCGCTCCGTGTTCCCGCTAAAAGCTTCCGATAAATCGCGCAGAGTATCGATTTTTCTGCCGTTAACTTCATCTACAATGCTTGCCCGGTACGGCATCAAATACGTATTTGTCGGGTCAGGCAAGATGTTGGTCAGCACAATAACTTCGGGATGGCGGAGATAGATTTGATCTTGCACGAAATTGTCGAAAAAGTAGCGGACGCGCAGGTCCGACACCTGGTATGCTTCAAGAAGATCGCGCGACAGAGGCTGGAATAGCAAGCCGCCGTAAACAAGATAACGGGGGCGCACATCATAAAAATGTCCTTGAATCAGGTAAGGCCAGACGGTGTCGAGCTTGATTGTCACGGTCATCGGCTTTTTGTCGCGCAGGATTTCCAACTTCACATTGTCGCCTTTGAATTTCCGCTCGACCACTTCCGGCATCTCCACGCGTTCGCCCTCCAGTTCGACAAAAGCGTCGCTCGCGATCGGATGATCGTCGATCGCCAAAAGAACATCGCCTTGTTTCAACACTTTGCCGGCAGAGCCGGCCTCAATCACAGTAGTAACGACAATGCCGCGTCCGTCGTTCGGTAAGCCATAATAGCGTCTTTGGGCAGGGTTCTGAACTTTGGAGTAGGTAAGACCAAGGTCGACATACTTGTCGTAATGGCCGTCTTTGATATCGGTAATGAATCGGCGAATCACCGGAGTAGGGATCATGTAGGCGACTCCCTGCGCCACATCACCGCTGTATCCCTGGAAAGCTACTCCCACCACCTTCCCATTCTGCATGACCGGGCCGCCGCTGTTGCCGGGATTGATTTGTGCGCTGATCTGGATTGCGAAGTGTTGATCGATGGCGGAGTGGGAGTAGAGCTGAAAGTCAACGCGGGACACTATTCCAGTAGTAACTGACATGCGCTCGCCCCCGATGGGATAACCATAAGCGGAAACCGTTGATTCGAGCTCGGGAATTCCGCCAAAGCTCAAGGGTACCATATTCTTGTAGAACTCCGGGGCCTCGACGGTGATGAGCGCGAGGTCGCAATCGTGCGCAACAAAAAGGACGCGTGCCGGGTATTTATTTGGATCGCCATCGCGTTCGACGGTAAGATAGCGGGTATTACTGACGACATGGGCGTTCGTCATAATCCGAGGTCCATCGATGACGAAACCCGCGCCAACGCCGCGACCAATTGCGCCGGTATTCCATGGCGCGCGATAGTCCGGTTCGATTTCGGTGGAGGTGATTCGGACGAGGCTCTTCTGAATCTGGCCATTCGGTTGTTTCGGCGCCGCCACCACAATAGCGGCCGGTGGGGCAGGAGGAGGAGTCGGTTTGAGAGGGGGCGCGCCATCCGGAGGAGGGGGCAAAGGCGGCGTGTTTTGCTGGGCGAGCGCTGCCGAGACCGCAAGAAGCGAGCACGCCAGATGGAGAACGATCTTCATCCGAAAAGTCGAAGAAGATGAAGCGGTATGCCTGAAAAGCAAATGAGCTTTGTGTAACTAGATTCCGGCCCGATCGAGCAACGTAGCGAGAACGGCTTCAGCCGCGAAGATTTCGCGAGCGAGGGCCAGGGCTCCCCGAGCATGCCTGGTATAATCAGAGTTAATTTGCTGCACGGCTTCGCGGATTTCCGGCAGAGTCAGAAACGGGAACAAGCCATCCCCCTGATAGATGTCGCTGAAGCCGGTTTGCTGAGTAATGACAGGCCGTCCGGCCGCGAGATAGCACGCGCTGCGATCGCTGAACCAACCGGTATGAAGTCGCACATACTGATCTTTCGCGACGGTGAACTCGCCTTTGGAACTGCGGATATAGTTGCGATAGCTGAAGTAGTTAACGCTTAATTTGTGAGGCGAACGGAAATGCCAGTTCTGTTTCCGGAACCTGGCGCGCGCCTTTTCATCCTTGAGATCGGTTGCCAGCTCGAAAGGTTCGCCGGCAATCTTGGGCGCGCGAATGAACTTAAGGAATTCGCGCGACTTACTCCAAAGGTAGTTTTCACCGCGCCATTCGATGTCTTTAAGTCCGCTGGTTGACCAGTTCGCAATTGAGGTGAACAAAGCCGGTCTAGAGGCGGCTCGGCGAGGTTTCCATAAATCGAGCACAACTGGCTGCCGTGTCGGGTGCCACTTCAATCCATGGAGCGGGACGGGAAAGCGGTTTGTGCCGATATTCTCGCCGAAAGTGAAAAGGCTCTGATGGCGCCGTAAATAATCAATGGTTGAGCGAACTCCTTTATCTACCTTGATCTGCTCTACGCCAGGATCACTTTCGATATAAAGGATGCGATCGCTCGCGAGAAGATCGTCGTTGAATTCCTGCGTGCCGCAAACGTTGAAGATGCCATCTGCTGACTTGTAAAGCTGACGAATCCGTTTAAGTGGCAGACCTGCGGTAGGGAAGTCCGGCAGGTAGCGGGCGCAGAATGACCAGCGGAAACCGAACTGGTCTCCGAGTTTCTTGAGCAGTTTGGCCGCGTAGGAGAAATCGTTATTAACTTCGAAGTTAATTGGGTTGTAAGGGAGCCGGGCTGAATCCTCGATGTAGTAGACCTCATGGCCGAGTCTCTGGAGACCGATGATGTAGTGAAGGTGCTGCCAGATGACGCCAGCGATGGGGCACGAGCCCATGAAACCCATCACTAGCAGGCGCTTGCGTTTCATTTATTCACCACGGAGGTCGCAGAGGAAACAGAAACAAACTAAAAGCGCTTTACAATCTGCGCAGGATTGCCAGCGACGATGCAATCGCGAGGCACAGTCTTGGTCACGACTGCGCCGGCGGCAACAACTGAGTTCTCACCGATGGTAACACCCTTTAGGATGACGGCGTTCATGCCGATCCAGACATTGTCGAGGATGCTAACTGGTCGCGTTTCGAGTTTCGGCCGCGGCGGTCTGTCTTGGTAGAAAGGGGCAAGCGCTTGCGCGTCAACGAGCCGTTTTGCAGGTTCGAGCGGATGAAAATCGGAGTCAGCGATGCCTACGTTCCAGGAGATGAGGCAATGCGACCCAATCTCGATGCGTTCTTCAGCCATGATGAGCGCTCCGTTGAGCAGGGTGAAATCACCGATTACGGCCGAACCATTCCGGCCGATGGCGAAGGAACAACCGGCATAGCAGGAGACATGACTGCCGATGCGCACGGCATGTGGCGCGTTGGTTTTCATATGGCGAAAAATCTGAGCCGTCTCGCAATAAAAACCTTCCCCGAAATCGACGCCTGGCGGAATCGGTCGGGGCCACCAGTCGCCTTCTACTTTGCGGTCTGGCCCGACATTACTCATAGGGTGAAGCTTCCCGATTGGTAGAGTTGCGCGTAAACGCCGCCGCGCGCGACCAGTTCCGGGCCGCGGCCTTGTTCAACCACGCGCCCGCCTTCGAGCACGACGATATTATCAACGTTGTGAATGGTGGCGAGGCGATGCGTCACAATGATCGTTGTCCGCCCCCGCATCAGCTCTTTGATGACATCCATGATCGCGGATTCCGTCGCTGGATCGAGCGCCGAGGTCGGCTCGTCGAGGAGGAGGATCGGCGCATTTTTCAAAAAGGCGCGCGCGATGCCGATGCGCTGACGCTGGCCGACACTAAGGTGGCCGCCGCGCTCGCCTACCTGGCTCTCATAGCCATGAGGCAGACGGCAGATGAACTCATCCGCTTGCGCGCGTTGAGCAGCTTCCCGGATTTCATCGTCGCCGGCACCGGCTCGGCCATACGCGATGTTCTCGCGCACGGAGGTGGAAAACAGCAGCGTGTCCTGAAGAACAATGGCGATTTGTTGCCGCAACGATTTTTTGGTGATGTCGCGGAGGTCGCGTCCGTCCAGCGTCAGCCGGCCGGCCGTGGGATCGTAAAATCTGGGCACCAGACTCAGAAGCGTGCTTTTTCCCGCCCCAGTCCCGCCGACGAGCGCGATAATCGCATCAGGCGAGATCTCGAGGCTGATATCGCGCAGGACAGTGTGATCTTCATTGTAACCGAAGCTGACGTTTTGAATGGAGATAGCGCCATGGCTTTTTCCAATCGTCACGGCATTCGGTGAATCAACCACGTCATCGAGGCGGTCGAGCACTTCGAAGCAGCGGCGCGCGCCGGCCGTCGCTCCTTCCATGGCCCAGGCGGTGTAGGTGAGCGACTCGAGGGGTTGATAAAGCATGAGCAGATAGGCGCTGAAAACGAGAAGCGAACCGAGCGAAAGCGTGCCCGCGAGCACATGCATCGTGCCGATGTAATACATCGCGGCGGTGCCGATGATCATGAGCGTGCTGATGACGAGTGCGCTTTTCACGTTGGTGATGGTAAGGCGCAGGTTTGCCTGGAGACTGCCTCGCGCCTGCTCATGAAATTGCGAGACCTCGAAGTCTTCGCGCCCAAAGGCGTGCACCATACGAATGGAACTTAATCCTTCCTGCGCCTGGGCGAGCAGCGCGCTTTCCTGTTCCTGGATGGAAGTGGAATCACGCCGGATGCGATTAGCGAAAAAGTAGATCGTGCCAATAAGCAGCGGAACAACGGCGAGCGAGAGCAGCGCGAGTTTCCAGTCAAGCCGCAGCATGATGACGAAGGTGCCGATGAGTGTGATGGCCGAACCGAAGATGGCGGTGAAGCCTTTGTTATAAATGGTCTGGATGGCTTGCGAGTCGTAAGCTACGCGAAAGCTCGAATCGGCTGAACGGCGGGCGTCATGAAACTTAAGAGAGAGCCGTTGGAGATGGGCGTAGAGTTGGGTGCGTAACTTAAGTAAAGCCTGGAGGCCCGCTTTTACGAAAATGTAGTTGCTGATGTAATTGCAGATGCCCCAAAGCAGCTGGATAACGATGAGCGCGCCGCAAAGCAGAGCGACGGCTTGCACCGGCCGCAGCGGTGGAAGGTGAAACTGAATTCTGTTTCCGATGCCGAACGCGTAATGAAAGATGTAGGAGAAGCTGGTGTCGCGATGCGGCAAAATGTCATCAACAATGATTTTGAGCGGCCAGGGCTTGAGCAGGTTGAGGACGATGCTTGCCAGGGAGAAGATGAGACCAAGCAGCGTCACGCCGGTAAACGTGCGGTAGTATTGCAGGACGCGGCGGTAGATCATTTCAAATTGGAAATTGCAAATTGCAGATTGAATGAGACAGGCGGTCGCGGGCGGCTCTTCAATTTGAAATTGTAAATCTGCAATCTGCAATTCCAATGCATCATCTACTGCAAATCTGGTTTGGCTGGGTCCAGCAATGGGGTTACCTCGGCATCATTCTGCTTATGGCCATGGAAAGCTCCATCTTTCCCGTCCCCAGTGAGATCGTGATCCCGCCCGCAGCCTTTCTTGCGAGCCAGGGAAAATTCAATCTTTGGGGCGTGATCGCCGCCGGCACATTTGGCTCGTGGCTTGGAGCCACTGTCACGTACTGGATTTCACTCTGGCTCGGTCGCATCGTGATCCTGAAATGGGGCCGCTTTTTCATGGTGGGCGAAACCAAGCTGATGCGAGCAGAACATTGGCTCCATCGCTACGAGGCGGGCGGAATATTCTTCGCCCGATTGCTCCCGGTTATTCGTCATTTGATTTCCATTCCGGCGGGGATCATTCGGATGAACTTTGCCACCTTCAGTGTCATGACCCTTGCGGGCTCGGCGCTTTGGTGCGGAGTGCTGGCGTGGTTTGGACAAACTGCCATCACATCTGAAATGCTGCGCGACCCGGCAGGATTGGCCCTGGCGTTGAAGGCGAAATCGCATCTCCTTGTCGCCGCGGTGTTCGTGCTGTGCGTGATGTATTTTGCAGTGATTCGACTCACGGCAGGAGAACGGCGCGGATAGCCCGTTCCTGGTCTTATTTTCTCTCCTGCTCCCGGTTGCACAGGTGGGACGGCGACGCTGTCTGCGTGTACAACAATGCAACAGAAGTGTCAGAGATGGCCCGCCTTCACCGAGCTCAAACACCCCTCGTGAGCCGGCGGCTCCTCGGAGCCCATTCACAAATGAACATTGGCATCCACTTTGCTGTCAAAGGGAGGCGTATACATGAAAAAGAACTCGCAAATCCTCCGCCAACCCAAAAAGCTTTCCCTCGGCGATCTCATCCTCGCCGTTAGTTCCTGCACCAAAAGCAGCCGTGAAACGGCAGCGGCGGTGGCTGATTTGCTCGGCAGCGGCAGGGTCCGCGTAGAGGATCATGGCCGCTTCCTTCGCGCGAAGGTCTGCTGAGTTCCGCACTCCGATTTTCCGAACGCTCCAGCGGCCCGCTGCTGGAGCGTTTCTTTTTTTGCTGAACGCGGCGGCCATTTTCGTCTTATGCTGGCGCAGTGATTGAACGTTACTCCCGGCCAGCCATGCGCGAGATCTGGTCGGAGGAGCGCAAATTCAAGACCTGGCTCGAGATCGAGACGCTGGCCTGCGAAGCAATGGCCCGGCTCGGGCTTATTCCGGCGCAGGACGCGGCCGAGATCCGGAAAAAGGCGAAATTCAGCGTCACTGAAATCGCCGCGATCGAGAAGCGAACGAACCATGATGTCATCGCTTTTCTAGAAAATGTCGCGGCCTCTGTTGGTCCGGCAGCGCGCTGGATTCATCAGGGTTTAACCTCGTCCGACATTCTCGACACCACGCTCGCTGTGCAGATGAACGCGTCCGCAAAAATCCTTGCGCAAGATTTGCAAGCGCTGCGTGATGCAATCGCAACCCAGGCGCGAAAGCACAAAAACACAGCGATGATCGGGCGCAGCCACGGGGTTCATGCGGAACCGATCACCTTCGGGCTCAAGCTGGCGCTGATGTTCGATGAATTCGGCCGTGCCCAGGAGCGGCTGGCTCAAACGAGCGAGCGGATTCGTGTCGGGAAATTAAGCGGCGCGGTGGGCACTCATGCGCATGTTGATCCGCGGGTCGAGCGCGATGTCTGCGAGCATCTCGGCCTGCGCGCGGCGACAATTTCGACCCAGATAATTCAGCGCGACCGCCACGCGGAATTCCTCACCACTCTTGCGCTGATCGCATCCTCGATTGACCGATGGGGGACAGAGTTTCGACACCTTCAGCGCACCGAAGTTCTGGAAGTGGAAGAACATTTCGGGGAAGGCCAAAAAGGCAGCTCGGCCATGCCACATAAACGCAATCCGATTACGGGGGAGCGGCTGAGCGGGCTGGCGCGCGTGGTGCGCGGCAACGCCATCGCTGCGCTCGAGAACGTTGCCTTATGGCACGAGCGCGACATCAGTCATTCAAGCGCGGAGCGGATTATTCTGCCGGACTCGTGCATGCTTCTCGATTACATGTTGGCCCAATTGCGCGAGCTGGTGAGCGGGCTGCGGGTGCATCCCGAGAACATGCGGCGCAACCTCGAGCTCACGCGCGGACTTTATTGCAGCCAATCAATCCTGCTGGCGCTGACTCGCGCTGGTGTCGAGCGCAAGATGGCCTACGAAGCGGTGCAAAGGGCGGCGATGAAGACGTGGGAGGGGGACAAATCATTTCCGGAAAACGCCAGGAGCGAACCGGAGATCGCGGCGAAATTGTCCGATAAACAAATCGATGAGCTTTGCTCGCTCGATGCGCATTTTCGTTACCTGAACGATACGTTTCGCGCTCTCGGCCTGGAGTGAATGGCGCGCAGCGGCACTGATGATTGGAGCTACACGGCCACCGGAGCGAGCGTGAGTTCAGTCATGTGGTGCGATTCGTCCAGCCGGACCGATTTGGTTTGGAAACTGACGCTGGTGTGAGCTGTTGATTCATGCGCGTTCAGGGTCACGCGCACGGCGTTGCCCCGACAGCGAAGCACCAGTTGGCGCACTTCCAGGTTGGCCGCGAATTCCACCGAGGCAAGCTCCACTGGCGCGAACAATTGCATCGTCATCCGCGAAGCCTCCACTGACATCAGGTATAGCCGCTCACGCTCTTCGGCTGGAAGGATCGTGACGCCGCCAATCGCGAAGGCGGCACGCGATTCCACCTGCCGAAAAGGTTGTTGCGTGGGCAGAAGGCGCACGGTGGAAATGTGACCGTTGCCATCGAGCTCGAGCGGCCCGAGCAAAAAACCGGTTTGCATCGGGAGCGCAGCGCGCGCAGCCAGAGCGGGGATTTGAATGGCGACAGTGGGCGAGGCCGGTCTTGCCCGGATGGAGGTGATTTGGAATGAGGAATCGACCTGCATGGCAATCACATCCAGGGGCAGATCGAGCAGCACTTCGTTTTCTGTCAAAGCGGCGCCTTTGTCGGCATCGCGGGATGATGCGGCGATGGCAGCGACCCGCGCCGGTGAAGTCGCGGCTGTTGGCAACAGATCGGAAATCGGTGCCGCCAGTTCGGGCTGAAGGAAAGCCGAAACGGTCGGAGGCTCGGCGGCCGCTTTTGTTTTTGCGGGAGGTTCCTGCGGCGCTTGCGACTCCGGGAGCGGCCCTCGCTTGAGGGTCTGCTGCACCAACGTGACCAGCGCTTCGGAGAGGAACGGTTTGGCAATGGTCGCGACCACGTTCGGCAACTTCGCCGCTACCGATGTCATCTCGTGCACGTGTCCAGACATCATGATGATGGGCACGCTCGCTGTTTTCTTGTTCGCGCCGATGCGCCGGCAAACTTCATCGCCTTTGATGTCTGGCAGATCGTAATCGCACAAGACCAGGTCGGGAACGAGTCGCGTCGCTTCCTTCACTCCTTGGAACCCGGTGAGCGCGGTTGTGACTTGTAAATCCGGCTGCGCAATGGTGAGGGAGTCCTGGACGAAAATGAGCAGCATCTCGGTGTCATCAATGACGAGAACTTTGGCACCGGCTTTTGCCGCAGCGACCGGCGCTGGCGCCACCGCGGCCGCCTGCCGCTGCCTTGCCTCGCGCAATGCGTCGATCAATGTTGGTATCCACGGCGCCTGAATGGTGTGCCGCGGAAGATTCATGCGCGGCATCTCGGCAAAGGTGCCATCCTCCCACGAAAGCATCTCCACCAGCGCACGCTCACCTTCGTGCTCAGAGGTGGCCGCATGGGCGATGTGGCCATTGTAGAAATGCACCTGTCCGCTGCGGCCTTCGCCCGACTGGAACTGGAGCAGAGTGTTCCCTCCGGCAAGACACTCGAGCACTATCGCATCCACAAAGGCGAAATCGCGCAAGGTGCCGCGCGATGTCCCGGTCTCCCGCCACGGACCCAGCAGCGCTTGCACGGCGGCGCCGAAATCGACAAGCTCAAACGGCTTCTCGAGGAATTGCAGTGCGCCCTGTGCGCCACGCTCTGCCGGCAGCTCGCGCGGGGTGCCAGCCGCGATCACGAGCACGCGGGTATCGGGCAGGGCCGTGTGCATCTGCTCGAAGAAGGCGAGGGCGCCAGGATGCGGCGGATCGAAATCAAGAATGATCAGACCGGGACCTTGGGCCAGCGCGATGGTGCGTGCTTCTGCCAGGGAGCGTGCGACATGAACGCGATGTCGCGGCGCGAATTTCTTCAGCGCCGATTGGATCGCGACCGCAAGAGCATCGTATTCCTCGATGAGGAGAAGGCTATGTTCCGCGGTCGTGGCAGAGGCAGGCACAGCAGCTTAGGACAAAGAGAACAGAGCGCACAGGAATCGATCAGCGCAAGTTGCGTGCCTTGTAAACCGGGATGGATGCCGTCTTCTGCTGGCGGCCTCGAGCCTGGCGACTGCTATTCGTATCTCAACGCCTCAATCGGATCCAATGCCGCCGCGCGATAAGCCGGGTAAAATCCGAATCCGATGCCAATCGCGGAACATACCACAAGCCCCACGATTGCCCAGCCGTACGGGAAAATGAGGTCCACCTTTAGCCAGTACGCGAGCAAATCCCCACCGATCACCCCCAGTACAATTCCGAGAACTCCGCCCGCTTCCGAAATAAAAACCGCCTCGGTCAAAAATTGCTGCAAAATATCTCGACTGCGCGCCCCGATCGATTTGCGTACGCCGATTTCTTTGGTCCGTTCCGTCACGCTCACGAGCATGATGTTCATGATCCCAATCCCTGCCGCCACGAGCGCGATGAAACTAATGACGAACGCGCCGATCCGCACCACTCCAGCCACCGAGATAAACGCGCTCTTGAGCGAATCATTCGTGTAAACCTCGAAATCATTCTCCTGGTTCGGCTTCAGCCCGCGCGCGATGCGCATCGCCCCGATGCCACGGTCAAATGTCGCATCATAATTTTCCTGAGCATAAGATTGCGTGGCGATGTTCACCGTGCGCTTCGCTTCACCAAAATTCTCGAAAAAGCGCGTGATCGGCAGGATGCAGATATCATCCTGGCTCTGGCCGAAAGAGGTCCCTTTCTCCTCGAGCACACCGACGATGGTGAAGATGTGGCCATTCAGCCGGATATCCCTTCCGATGGGCGACTCATGCGGGAAGAGCGTTTTCTCGATCTGTTTGCCTACCACGAGCACGCTGCGGGCGAGCTCCACATCTTCGTCGTTAATGTTGCGGCCGTAGGCCAGCGAGTAGGCATTGGCTGTGAGAAAGCTCTTGTTCGTGCCGCAAACGGTCAGGCTCGGAGGCGTCTTCAATCCGTTGTAAACTGCCTGTCCTTTGAAGTCGAAGCTCTTGAGGCAAATCTCGCGCGCGTGGCCTTCCATCAGCTGGGAGTAACGCAGCGCCTGCGCGTAGCTGATGTTGCGCCGGTTCTCGTACTTCTTCTGCATGGCGCCGCCGGCATTCACATTGGGCGGAAACTTGGCGAACTGGAAAATATTCGAGCCGAAAAGCGTCAACCCGGTTTCGATGGAATTCTGGAGCGCACCGACTGCGGTCATGACCGAGATGACGGAGAACACTCCGATGGTGATGCCCATCATGGTTAACCCCGTGCGAAGCTTATTCGCTCGAAGGGACGACAAAGCCATGCGCACGACCTCGCCAAATAAAATACGCGAACGGCTCGGTTTCATTGTCGCAAATCCACCACAGAGGACACAGAGGACACAGAGACAAACTGAGGCGGACCGGAATTCAGAACCCGTCTGCGAATCCCATGTCTCAAAAGCTCGACATTGAAGTTGATGACGAGGCCGGCTGCGAGCCCGCTCAGCTTCAGATAACTAAGCAACTGCGCCTCATGAATCGGTAGAAGCGCTTCCACTGCCTTGAGCTCGAGCAACAGCATCTCCTCAACGATAATGTCTGCGCGATAGCCGCAGTCGAGCTTCACACCTTTGTATTCAAGCGGCAACGCAAACTGTCGTCGGAACTGCAAGTTCCGCAGGCTCAACTCACGACAGAGGCAAATCTCGTATGCTGATTCAAGCAGACCCGGCCCGAGTGCCCGATGCACTTCGATCGCTGCGCCGATCACGTTTTTAGTAAGCCTGTTGACCCTCTTCTGGAACTCTGTGGTCTCTGTGCCCTCTGTGGTGTTCCTACTCATATCTTAATGCCGTCACCGGATCGAGGCGCGAGGCGGACCAGGCGGGAGCGAAGCCAGAGACCAGACCAGTCATGACCGAAACGATCACACTCATGATGACCAGGCCTACCGAGAAGTGTATCGGGAAGGAGGGGAGCGCTGCCGCAATGCTCGCGCAAATGAGGTAAGCGATAACAAGCCCGATAAAGCCGCCGAGCAGGCAGAGCGCCGTCGATTCGATGAGAAATTGCAGGAGGATCGTCCGGCGTCGCGCGCCCAGTGCCTTGCGCGTGCCGATCTCTTTCGTCCGCTCCTTCACGCTGACAAAGGTGATGTTCATGATCCCGATGGCGCCGACGAAAAGCGATAAACCGGTGATGAACAACCCGGCGATGGCGATGGAATTCTTGACCGGATCGAGCGTGCTCTTGAATGCCTGTTGCTCGTTAATCGAGAAATCATCCTTCTTTTCCGGCGGCAGTGCGCGGACCCGCCGCATCAGTCCGGTAAGTTCGTCTTTCGCGTCGGCCAGCCGGGTTTTGTCCTTCACCTTCACCAAAATGTCCGACTCACTTTTCGCGCTGAAGTATTTGTTGAACGCCGGCAGCGGCATTACCACCATCGAGTCCCAGCTGAACAAACCCAGGAATGTGCCCTGGCGCGAGTTCACGCCCAGCACCTTGAATTGCTGGCCATTGATCAGGACATTTTTGCCCACTGGACTCGCGTTCGGAAAAAGCGCGTCAGCCACATCGTAGCCGATGACGCAGACGTTGGAACCATCGCGCGACTCCATCTCATTAAAGAAGCGGCCTTCTTTGCAATCGACCGTCGAGGTCAGCACATAGTCCGAGGTCGTGCCCATGACGAAGATGTTGTTCACCTCATTCGCGCCATACTTCACGCTGCGGAAGAAACTGGCCCGAGGCACGGCGATGACCAGGTTTGAGTTCGGATTGGCCGCGATCATGCGGTTCAATTGAGCCGCGTATTCCGTTTTGATCTTCTTGCGGTCGCGATAATTCCACCAATCGTTCACCCGCGCCCACGGCCATTGGTTGACATAGACCACGTCGTCGCCCAGCACCGACATGCTTTGGTCGAAGCCGGTCTGGATTCCATTAATTGCGGTGCCCATCAATGTGACCGCGACGATGCCGATGATCACGCCCAGAGCCGTGAGCGTCGAACGCGTCATATTGGAGCGCATCTGCGAGGCCGCGATTTTCCAGCTCTCGGTGATCTCGTAGAGGAACCGCTTCACTGCTGCAGCAGATGGTAGCCGCACTCCATCGCTTTGCCAGCGACCTTGCCACGCTTGCGGCACGATTTATATTGCGGGAACACGCCGCAGCAGCCAGCCCAACATCTTACCACTATGGAAACAACACTTGAAGCCCCAGGCCGCCAGACCGCCCCCGCCGCTGAAGCGGATTTCCTGCCTCTCCAAGGCACCGATTATGTCGAGTTCTACGTCGGTAACGCCAGGCAAGCCGCCCATTTTTATAAAACGGCTTTTGGGTTCCAGAGCCTCGCCTACTCAGGGCCGGAGACCGGTGTAAGAGACCGGGCCAGCTATGTCATCCGGCAGAACCAACTCACCTTCATGCTCACCACGCCGCTGCGGCCAAACAATCCAATGGCCGATCACATCTACAAGCACGGCGATGGGGTGAAAGCGCTGGCTTTGCGTGTAGCGGACGCGACCTCGGCTTGGCAGGAAACAACAAAACGTGGCGGGAAGAGCTATCTCGAGCCGACGACGCTTTCCAATAATGACGGCGAAGTGGTCCTTAGCGGCATCCATACTTATGGTGATACCGTCCACCTTTTCGTTGAGCGCGAGAACTACGGCGGCGTCTTTATGCCCGGATTTCGCAAATGGCATACCAACTACAATCCATCACCGACAGGACTGATGTATGTCGACCATTGTGTGGGCAACGTCGGTTGGAACCAGATGAACCCCTGGGTCAAGTTCTATGAGGAGGTGATGGGCTTCCGCAACATCCTGACTTTCGACGACAATGACATTTCGACTGAATATTCCGCGCTGATGAGCAAGGTGATGAGTAACGGGAACGGCTACGTCAAGTTCCCCATCAACGAGCCGGCCGAGGGGAAGAAAAAATCGCAGGTAGAGGAATACCTTGAGTTCTATAATGGTGAAGGCGTCCAGCATGTCGCCATGGCAACTAAAGATATTGTCAGCACCGTGACTGAGCTACAGAGCCGCGGTGTTGAGTTCCTCAAGATCCCGAGCACTTACTACGCTGACCTGATCGACCGCGTCGGCAAGATTGATGAAGATATCGAGCCTCTCGAGCGTCTTGGCATTCTGGTTGATCGCGATGATGAAGGCTATTTGCTGCAAATCTTCACCAAGCCCGTGGAAGACCGGCCCACGCTCTTCTACGAAATCATTCAGCGCAAGGGCGCCAAGAGCTTCGGCAAAGGCAACTTTAAAGCGCTCTTCGAAGCAATTGAACGGGAGCAGGCAGAGCGAGGCAATTTGTAGAACTGTAATGTCGAACGAATTCGAGACATCTCTGATTGTTCCGGCAAGAAGATTGAGATTCTGTGCTTCCCTCAGAATGACAAACTAGGAAAAGAGGTCCTATGCCCTACTATCAAAAGCTCGGCGAAATTCCGCGCAAACATCACATCTGGTTTCATCGAAACGGCGACCGGCCGAGTTACAAGAATGAAGGTATCGCCTACGAGCACGTTTTTACCACGGAAGGGTTTAACGAAGCTTTTTCCATTTGTTATCACCTCCGTCCGCCCACACGCGTGCGCAACGTCGAGCTACTCGAGTGCAAGGAGCTAAAGAAGGTCGCCAACAGTCCGTTGCGTCATCACCATCTCAAGACCGCGAACATACCCCGGCGCGGCGATCTTTATCGCAGCCGTATTCCCATCCTTTTTAATCAAGATATCGTGGCTTATCGCCTTCGCCCGGAGAAAACTTACAGCGAGTTCGAGTATTATAAGAACGGCGGGGCCGATGAGATCATCTTTGTCTTCAAAGGCGGCGGCACTCTGGAGAGTGTTTTCGGGAAGCTGCGCTATCGCGCCGAAGATTACATCGTCATTCCGCGGGGCATTACCTACCGCCTCGTCCCGGACAAGGTGGAAGAAGAAGACTACCTCATTCTGGAGTCATTCGGGCCGGTCAAAATCCCACGGCGCTACTTGAACCATGAAGGCCAGATCAGAATGGGTTCGCCCTACAGCGAGCGAGACTTTCACGGACCAAGCGAGCTGATCACCGTCGATAAAGATGAAGACATCGACATTCTGGTTAAAGATGGCCCGCGCTGGACCCGAGTGACGCTGGCTCACCATCCTTTCGATGTCGTCGGTTGGGATGGCCATCTCTATCCCTATACTTTCAATGCGCAGGATTTCGAACCGATCACCGGCACGGTTCATCAGCCGCCGCCCATCCATCAAACCTTCGAGATTCGCGGCTACGTCGTCTGCACCTTTGCTCCGCGCATGCTCGATTACCATCCCGAAGCGGTAAAAATCCCCTGGGTGCACGACAACGTCGAGGCGGACGAAGTTCTCTTTTATGTGCGCGGCAATTTCGGTTCCCGCCGTGGAATCGAGCCGGCTTCTATTACCCTGCATCCGCGCGGCATCCCGCATGGACCGCATCCGGGCACGATTATGGCAAGCAAGGACGCGCAGCGCACGGAAGAGCTCGCGGTCATGTTCGACACTGAACATACGCTGGAGCTGACTGAGGATGCTCTCGCGCTGGATGACGAGAAGTATCCGCTCAGTTGGCTCGACTAACCATTTGAATAATCACGAGACCGAGCTGGAAGCAGCTGAGCGCCGCATCGGCCGCATCCGCCGTTGCGGCGCGGCCAAGCTCTCCGGAATGGAACAATCCTTCCGCGATCTGCTTGTCGCTGTCGGTGAAGATCCTCAGCGCGAGGGGTTGCAGCGGACCCCGGCGCGCGCAGCGCGGGCTTTCGAGTTTTTGACCAATGGATATCGGCAGAGCCTCGAAGACACGGTCAACGGCGCGATCTTCGAATCAGATGCGAGCGAGATCGTGCTCGTGAAAGACATTGAGCTGTACTCACTTTGCGAACATCATCTGCTTCCGTTCGTTGGCCGGGCCCATGTCGCCTACATCCCGAACGGGAAGGTGATTGGATTGTCCAAGGTCGCGCGCATCGTCGATGTCTTCGCCCGGCGCCTGCAAATCCAGGAGAACCTCACCACCCAGATCGCCGACGCTCTTATGAAAACGCTTCGGCCCAACGGTGTGGCAGTAGTCATCGAAGCGAAACATCTTTGCATGATGATGCGGGGGGTGGAGAAGCAGAATTCGGTGATGAAGACCTCTTGTCTGCTCGGTTCCTTCAAGGAAGACGCGCGCACCCGCTCCGAGTTCCTCGCGCTCCTCAACAGCTAGGCGCATGCTGCTGACTGTCAGCAAACGCGTCGACTTCTCCTCTTCGCGCCGGTTGTTATCGGGAAAACTTTCGCCTGAGGAAAATAGACGGCTCTTCGGCGAGGAGAGCGCCGCGCGATATGGCACCGGCCGCAACTACGCTGCCTACTTTGTTTTCACAGGTACGCCCGATCCCGCCACCGGCATGCTAATCAATATCAGCGAGATCAAGGAACGCGCTGCCGCTATCATTAATGAGAGGTATGATCACCGTTTCCTCAATGAGGATAATGATTCATTCGGCGACATCGTCCCCACAGCCGAGAACGTCGCCCGACAACTTCTGCTCGACATCGCGCCTCTCTTCGAGAGCCACCCAGCCCGGCTTGTCGCGGTGCATTTGCGTGAGACGCCGCAGCGCAGCGCCACGGCCTACAGTGACGGCGCCGTGGAAGCGAACTACTGGTTTGAGTTTTCGGCGGCGCGCCGGACGCGGTCGCCGCGATTAAGCGATGCCGAGAACCAGCACCTATTTGGTGTTTCCACACATGAGCATGGACACAATTATCGGACGCGACTTACGCTCCGCGGCGCCCATTCGGCACCAGATCCGCTCGTTCCCTGCCAGCAAATAGACGACTTTGTCAGCTCGATGCGTCAGCAGCTTGATCACAAAAACCTGAGCCGCGAATCGGAGGCTTTTCGCGACCGGCCAACGACGACCGAATCCCTTGCTCGATTTCTCTTTCAAGCAGGCTCGCACCTCGAGCATTTGGTCCGCTTGCGTCTGCACGAACGCGACGATTTTTTTGCCGAAGCCTGGCATGAGGGCGAGGTATTGCTCGGAATGCGGCGCTCCTTCAGCGCAGCTCATCGCCTCCACGTTTTATCGTTCTCGCCGGAGCGAAACGTCAAACTGTTTGGGAAATGCAATAACTTGCGAGGCCACGGCCATTGGTATGTGACGGAAAGCACAATTGGCGGGGACTATGATCCCCGCACCGGTGCGCTTTTTAGTTTCGACAAAATGCGCAGTAGCATCGAAAGCTGCCTGGACACCTGGCGCGAAAAACATCTCGATTTGGAGACACCAGAGTTTCGCGACCGGCCATCGACCGGCGAGAACATCGTGCGTGCGCTTTGGCAGAAAGTCGATAATGCGCTGGAGCACAGGCTGGTGCGTTTGCGTTTATGGGAAACCGATAATAACCGGTTCACCTTACGGCGGCAGTAACGGCACGGCTTCGACGCCATTTTTCAAGATCTGCGGCAATGAAACGTTACCTGATTACCGGGGCAAGCCGCGGCATCGGCCGTGCCGTCGCGTTGCGTTTGGCCGGCCCGGAGGTTCGGCTTCTCCTCCATGGGCGTGACACCGTGGCGTTAAACGAGACCTGCCGCGAACTGGAACGTCAGCACGCAGAACCGGTGAAGCTCATCCATGACCTCGCCACGATGGCTGGAGTAGATGGACTTATCTCAGAGGTGGGCCATGAGCCGATCGATTTGCTCGTTAACAACGCGGGTGTGGCAGTTGTAAAACCATTCACTGAGATCACGGCCACGGAATGGAGCCAAACCATCGCGGTGAATCTCACCGCTCCGTTTTTCCTTACCCAACATTTCGCCCCGCGCATGCGCCCCGGCTCAAGCATCGTTAACATTCTCTCCATTGCGGCGAAAAACGCCTACCCCAATTGGAGCATCTACTGCGCAAGCAAGTTCGCCCTTGATGGATTGTCGGGCGCCATACGCGAAGAACTGCGTCCTCATAAAATCCGCGTCATTAACATCTATCCGGCTGCCACTGACACGGAGATCTGGAATGCTGTGTCCGGCGATTGGCCGCGTGAACAAATGATGGCGCCTGCGCATGTCGCCGAGGCGGTGGCTTACGCCATAGCTCAGCCAGCGGACGTCGGCATCGAAAACATCACATTGTCGAATACTGCCGGCACCTTATGACTGCGTCAGCTGGGCGCCCGAACGAGCGACGTCGGCTTTCCCTGAGCTGTGCCCGTAGTGGATTCGTTCGCCGCCAGAGAACCCGCTCGCAACTTTAGTTAACTTTATTATTGATTAAATCGTGCACGGCCTCGGCAGCGATATCACCATCAACGTCCTGGCGTCGATCATTGCCTCCGCCATTTTGCTCACGCTCGGTTTCCTTTGGGGCAAATACAAAGAGCGCCAGCGCTTCGGACGCCGGCTGGAGGAGTATGATTTTTACCCTTACACCATCAACCGTGACAACTTCCCCGAATTCAACCTCAACAACTTTCGGCTCGGCACGCATTACTTCCTGCGCAACAGCGACCCGACGGCGGCGCGTCAGCTTATTTTCATCGGCGAACAAAACAATGTGCGCACTCAGCTCGAGCCGGCCGAACAGAAAGTTTATGGAAGATTGTTCGAGAAATATAATGGCAAGACCATCGCCGATGATACGACAGAGTATCTTGAGAACTTCGCGCGTCTTGCGCGACTGCTCGGCAAATCGTTTCCAAATCTGGGCATCGAAGTTTTGCTCCACGACCTCTCGAACCCATCACACTCCTTAACCGTGCTGGAGAACAACGTCACCGGCCGCAATCTTCGCGACGGCACCACCAATCTGGTGATCGATTTGAAGAAGCGTCAGCTCGCACACGAAGATAAACTAAACTACGAGCTGAATATCGGCGCGCGGCGGTTCAAGTGCACAACTATTCCGATCATTCGGAAAGAATACGGAGTAGTAGGCGCGATCTGCATCAACGTCGATGCAAACTACCTGACCGAAGGAGTCATGCACGACGCCCAGAAGGTGAGGCAGTGGTTCGAGACGTTTTGCCGAACCGACATGCAGCTGGAGGAAAACATTCTCAGTCGCGACGAGTACGCCAAAGCTCTCAAGGGCAAACGTCACTTCAGAGATGAGAGTTGATGGGAAACGCAGGAGCGGTGGGCCGCCCGCGTGAGTACCGGTGGCATCAATTGCGGGCTACCGGGTGCCGAACTCACGCTCCTTAGTGTGCGGTCTCGCCTCTGGAGGTAAGGATAAAAACCGTATCGCTTTTGCTTCTGACGACACTTGCGATGGTGGCCTTCGCCGCCAATTCGCTTTTATGCCGTGTTGCCCTCAAGGAGATGAAAATCGATGCCGCGAGCTTCACGGCCGTTCGCATCTTTTCTGGTGCGGCCATGCTTTGGCTCGTGCTTCAGGTTCGCCGAGGAAAAGGCGCGGGAAACTGGACTTCGGCCGCCGCGCTTTTTCTCTACGCGGCCGCCTTCTCTTTCGCTTACATTAGCCTGCCGGCCGGCACTGGTGCGCTGCTGTTGTTTGCGGCGGTGCAGGCGACGATGATCGGCGCAGGAATAAGCAAAGGCGAGCGCTTGCACCTTTGGCAATGGCTCGGCGTACTGATCGCGTTTGGCGGTCTGGTTCTCCTGCTGCTGCCGGGGATTGCTGCTCCGCCCTTGGCCGGCTCTTTTCTCATGCTGGCTGCCGGCGTTGCCTGGGGAGTGTACTCGCTGCGCGGCCAACGCGTGCCGGATGCAGTCGCAACGACGGCGGGGAACTTCATTCGAGCCGCTCTCCCGGCGGCTATTATGGTGCTCGCCTTTTCGCCTCGGAGCCGCATAACTCCAAGCGGGCTCACATACGCGCTAGTTTCGGGCGCAATGACATCCGGGCTCGGTTACGTGGTTTGGTACACGGTCCTGCCTTCGCTGCATGCCGCCAGCGCTGCCACTGTCCAGCTTGGTGCGCCCGTCATCGCAGCGCTCGGAGGCGTTCTCTTGCTGGGTGAATCGGTAACGCTGCGGATGATTGTCGCCTCCGCCGCTGTGCTCGGAGGCATTGCGCTCGTCCTTACGCCGCGGCAGAACGCTCAGTCTGCTAATTGCGCCATTCCACCGCGTGCACGTTCACGGCACGGTCAAAGCCTTTGAGCAAAACTTCGCCGAGCTGGCGGAAAGCAAGTCCTTTTCCCATGCACAGATCGGCCACCACGCTCGAGACCAGAATTTCCTGAGGCTGCGCGTGAGCACATAGACGTGCCGCCAATTGCACCGTGGAGCCGAAAATATCATTGGCGCGCTCGACCGGTTCACCCGCCGCGGCGCCAATTCGTATCTGAAACGGCAACTCCGATTGTCGCTCTGCCCGCGCGGCCAGCTCGCGCTGAATCTGGGCCGTGCAGCGCACGGCCGCGGCTGCCGAGACGAAGGAAGCCATGATGCCGTCGCCGGTATGTTTTACCTCTCGGCCATTCGTGCCGGAGAGAGCGGCGCGCACGACGCGGTCATGAATATTGACTAGTTCCATTGCCTGGTCGTCGCCGAGCGCCTGTGTGAGGGAAGTGGATTCGACGATATCGGTGAAAATGATCGTGCGAATAGCCGGGTCCAGTTTGTCGGAAGCGTCCGGCAGCAGGACCGCGCCATTCACCACCTTGCCTTCGCCCAAGAACGCATCGGCCATCTCCGGTTGCACCTCAATGAGCTTCTTCGCTTCCAAGCCATGCGCTTCGCGATGCACGTGGATGGCAGCTTCCGGACTGGGCGCTTCAACGAGGCAAAACACCTTGCCGCATTCGTGGTTGAACCAGTATTTGCGGTACTCGACACCGTATTTCTCTTGCATGGCCATGTCCATTTCGTGCGCTTTGGCAACCTGTTCAGGAGTAGCGCCGGGTATTTCATGGATGTCGAGATAGAGCGGCATGCACCTGTTATACAGTTTGCCGCCGTTCGATGCGAGCAAAAATGCCACTCGACTGCGTCCACCATTGCAAGCCCAGCCCCGTTTCTGCAACTTGTCGCAATGACCGAACGCTCGCTTCTGACTAACGAAATGCTCGAGCGCTTCTCCCGGCGCGCCCCGGCTTACGATCGCGAAAACCGATTCTTCACCGAAGACTTCGAGGAGCTACGCGACGCCGGTTACCTGACCATGGCAGTGCCTCAAGAATTAGGCGGGCGCGGCTACTCGCTGGCGCAGGTGTGCCGGGAGCAACGCCGGCTCGGCTATCATGCTGCCGCGACCGCTCTGGCGGTGAATATGCATCTCTATTGGACCGGGGTTGCCGCAGATTTGTGGAGAGGTGGCGACCGGTCACTTGAGTGGCTCCTCAAGGAAGCGATGAAGGGTGCGGTATTCGCCGCCGGGCACGCCGAATCGGGCAACGACATTCCCGTCCTCTTATCGACCACTCGTGCGGAGCGTGTTGAGGGCGGCTACCGTTTCACCGGGCACAAGGCGTTCGGCAGCCTGACACCGGTCTGGACGTATCTTGCCGTGCACGGGATTGACACCGGCGAGAAGAACGCGCCCAAGATCGTGCACGCTTTCATGCCTCGGGAGAGCGACGGCTA
>JBKPQR010000042.1:0-13402 GCA_046734175.1 Verrucomicrobiota bacterium
AATCTGGGCGGCCGGCAACCGGGAACGGTTGCCCTACAACCTGAGTCACCGCAGAGAACGCAGGGAAAATGTGAATTGGGGAAAGCGCGGATGCCGCGGATCTAAACGGAAAAGCTTTAGCGGCGTTTCCTGCCGCGCAACCGCTGAGTCGCCCCGAGCAATCCAGCTCCTGCGACCATCATCGCCCAGGTGGAGGGCTCGGGAACAGCGGTGAAACCGTTGACGGTCACGTTATCGAGCAAATCGCTCATGCTGCCCCCGGTTTTGTTGTCCCAGATATAAATGCGAAACGTCACTGGCAAGGTCACATTTTGGAATTGCGGGGCGCTCAGCGAAAGCGCGGGCGTAGTTGTCGTCCAGCTCGCAAGCCCGGTGCTGACGCTGGAGCCCACATTACTGTAGCTGCCGGCGCCCACCGCCGCTTGCACCAGATAGTTTGCCGTCACCGTTCCCGACACGGCATAGTCGAAAGTGAGAGTGGTCAGATTGACCGCAGAGACGGGCGTGAGTGTGAAAGAGTAATAACCGTTTGCGCTTTGGGCATTCGGCGTGGTTGTCGCACCGATACTGATGCAGGGGGCTGGGTTTCCCAGCGCTGTGCTCGGGGTGAGGGCCGTCAGGAAATCCGGGCCGGCGGTAAAGGCGCTGGCGAACGAATTCAGATCAGTATCCGAGGAGGCGAGCGAGGGGGTGGTGGTGGTGCCGAAATCGTATCTGGCCAGGACGACATCGGCGCGCGCTGCTGTCGAAACGGAGGCAGCAACGAGCAATGTAAGGATGGTTCGCCGGAAGATCACTGAGCAGGGTTCTGGGGTAAAGCGCGCCGATCTTGAGCAATTGCCATAATTTTAGCAAGAGAATTTTTAGGGCAATTCTGAGTAGTGCAGGTTTCTGCTAGTATTTCCCATTTTTACCCTTGGCGACTTCTCTCTGTGTCCTCTGTGCACTCTGTGGTGCACCTCCTTTCTAACAGTGTTTCGGATCCCGCCCCTAGCTTAACAGCTCGTAGGAGAGCACGCTCAGGCAGTAAAGAGCGGCCGTTTCCACCCGCAGGATGATGGGGCCCAGCGTGATTGGCTGGCACCCGTGGCTGCGGGCCAGGTTCAACTCGGCCGGCGTGAAGTCGCCTTCCGGGCCGATGCAAACCAGAACCGTCCCGGGACGTTCCCGGTGGTCGCGCTCGTAATCGGCCAGCACGGTTTTCAAGTGCCGCGCGTCGGACTGAAGCGAGCCGATGAGCTGAAGATCGAAAGCGGGTCTGGCCGAAAAAAAATCACGTGGGCTTCGCGGAACTTGCACCTCGGGCAGCCAGTTCTGCCCGCATTGTTTGGCCGCTTCGATGGCGATGTTCTGCCACTTTGTTTGTTTCCGAGCAGACTCTTGCCCCTCGAGGTGAACAACGGCGCGCTCGGAGACGAGCGGCACGATCTCCGCGGCGCCGATCTCGACGGCTTTCTGCACGATGAGCTCCATGTTTTTTCCTTTGGGAATGGCTTGGGCCAGGGTGATGCGGCAGGGCAAAGGCGCCGTGCGAGACTCCGCCACTTTGCGCAGGGCAACGTGGCCCCTTTTAACCTCGCGGATTTCCGCGGTGATTTCGTGCCCCCGGCCATTGAAGAGAGCGACGCGGGCGCCGGGTTCCAGACGCAAGACATCACGGGCGTGATGCGCTTCGGCCCCGCTGAGCGCGAGAGCCTGAGGATTCCAATCGCCGGGCCGGATATAGAAGCGGTGCACAGGCGCGGCTGTTATGCCGGCGCAGCGTTTGTTTCGATTCGGGTAATCAACGGCACTGAAATTATGTGTGCGGCTTCGGCATCTTCTCGCGCGACAACGAAGACCCGCCCCTGGTGTGTCAGCATCGCGAAATCTGGATGCGGCACATCATAAGCCTTCTGCTCCGCTGCAACATGGACGCGAAAAGGAACGAACGGCGTCGCATGGAGTAGGTCACGGATCTGATCTGCCGTCATGGCAGGACATTAAACATGGCACCACGTCGCGACAAGCCATTCGCTACCGGAAAAAATCCCGTGCTCGCTCGAAGAAACGCCGGTGCATGGGGGTGTTGTCGTCGCCGCAAAGGGCGGCGAATTCCTCCAGCTTGCGCCGCTGCTCGGCATTGAGATGGGTGGGCACTTCCACCACGAGACGCGCCATGAGATCGCCGCGGCCGCGTCCCTCGATGTTCACAATGCCTTTGCCGCGGAGTTTGAAAATCTGGCCGCTCTGCGTTCCGGCCGGGATGCGCAGATTGGCTTTGCCTTCCAGAGTCGGGACCGGGATTTCGCCTCCAAGAGCAGCGAGGGCGAATGAAATAGGCACTTCGCAGTAAAGATTATCTTCGTCCCGCTGGAACACCGGATGTTCCTTGATGTGAAGCACCACGTAGAGGTCGCCGGGGGGGCCGCCGCGCACGCCGGCTTCGCCATTGCGTGATGAGCGCAGCCGCGAGCCGTTGCCGATGCCGGCAGGAATTTTTAATTTGATCCGGCTCGCTTTTTCGATGCGGCCTTCGCCGTCGCATTTGAGGCAGGGGCGGTCGACGATCTGCCCCATCCCGTGGCAGCGCGGACAAGTCTGCGACACCTGGAAAAATCCACGCGCGCTGATGACCTGGCCGCGGCCGCCGCAGGTTGGGCAATTGATCGTGCGCGAACTCGACTCCGCGCCGCTGCCGTTACATTTGTCGCAGGTGTCGAGCTTGCGGACCTCGATCTCCTTCTCCACCCCGAAAGCGGCTTCCTCCAGCGTGATCTGCATGTCGTAACGCAGATCGGAGCCGCGCTGCCGGTCCTCGGCTCGCCCGGCCCCGCCGCCGAAAAAAGTTTCGAAAATGCCACCGCCGCCTCCGCCGAAGACTTCGCGGAAAATATCGAAAGGGTCGTGAAAGCCGCCGCGGCCGCCTTGCGCGAAAGCGGCATGACCGAAGCGATCGTAGGCCGCGCGTTTATCCACGTCCATCAGCACATCGTAGGCTTCGCCCAGCTCCTTGAACTTTTCCTCCGCTTGCGGGTCGTCCGGATTTTTGTCCGGATGAAATTTGACCGCGAGCCTGCGATACGCGCGTTTCACCTCTTCTTCGGAAGCGCCGCGCTCGATCCCGAGCACTTCGTAGTAATCGCGTTTGTTACTGGTGGGCATCACTGACTGCTCGCTAAGAAAGGTGAATCAGGAAATGAGGAAAGCAGGAAAAATACGTGTCCGGAATCCCCTGCGTCCCCGGTTAAATACCCTTGCCGCTCGACACGACAACCGCCGCGGGTCGCAGCAGCCGGTCTTTCAAACGATAACCGCGACGCGTTTGTCGAATGACGTCGCCCTCGGGCACGTCATCGCTCGCTTCGTGACCGATGGCTTCGTGCAGGTTCGGGTCGAACTTCTGCCCCACAGCGTCGATGGCCTGGAGACCGTTATCGGCCAGAAAGTCGGTGAGCTGTTTCAGCACCATGCTCATGCCGGCAAAGATGGGCGAGCGCTCGCCTTCCTCTCGCGCCGCGGAAAGCCCGAGCTCGAAGTTATCGACAATGGCGACAAGCCGCTCGAGCAATGAGCTGTTGGCGTATTTGATCGCTTCTTCCCGTTCACGTGCCGCGCGCTTTTTGTAATTTTCGAAATCAGCCTGCGTCCGCAGCGCCAGATCGCGGAAGCGGTCGAGATCGCCTTGGAGACTGGCGACGGGATCATCACCGCCTTCTTCCTCGCCATACGGTGTTTCGGTTTTGATTGTCGGCGGCGGCGGGGGAATCCTGTCTTCCTCGCGCGGTTCAGTGGTTGTCTTTTTCATGTTTTACGAATGGCAATGAGAGTGATGTCGTCGTTCTGCGGTTGCGCGCCAACGAAATTGCGCAGGTCATCGATGAGGCGCGTGAGAATGGCCGAAGCGCCATCGCCCGCGCTCGCGCGCACTGACTGCGTCATGCGCTCGAAACCGAATTCATAACCATTGGCGTCCAATGCTTCGGTCACTCCATCGGTATAGAGGACAAGGCAATCATCTCGCTCCAGCGGGATGGCGAGATCGTTAGTGATCCTATCGAAGACGCTGCCGCTGTCAATTCCCAGCACCATCCCTGGCGGCTTCACCGCCTCGACCGTTTGCTCTCGGCGCCGATAGAGCAGCGGCGCATCGTGCCCGGCGCGCGCGAGTGTGACGGCGCCGCTTTGGTGATCGAGCACCACATAAACCATGCTGATGAACATGTCCTCTTTGATGTCTGGATAAAGCTGGCGATTGACTGCTTCCAGGACCGAGGCCGGCGATGAAGTCCCCGTCGCTTGGCTTCGCAGGACGCTGCGGCAGATGGCCATGATAAGCGACGCGGGCACGCCTTTCCCGGAGACGTCGGCAATGGCCACCCCGAGCCGGTGTTCATCGACCCGGATGTAATCGAAATAATCGCCGCTGACCTGGCGCGCGGGAATGTTCAGCCCCGCGATTTCGAATCCGGCGATCTTCGGGGATTGGTCCGGAAGCAGAATGCGTTGAATGTCGCGCGCGATCTCAAGGTCGTGATCGAGCCGCTTCTTTTCGTTCGCCTCGGAATAGATGATGGCGTTGTAAAGCGCGAAAGCGGATTGCTCGGAGATCGATTTGAAAACGACGAAATCGCTCGAGGTAAAGGCCGCGCCCATGGCGCTGTTGGCCAGGGCCAGCACACCCATGTTTTGTCTGCCGTAAAGCAGCGGTGTCGCCATGACCGATGATGCGCCGAGAGCGGTCTGGCGAAGACGGGCCAGCTCTGGCACATCGCGCACGTCAGTCAGGCAAACTGGCTGGATTGTCTGCCAAACCGTGCCGATGAGTCCTTCGCCCGGTTTTACCGCGTGCATGCGCAAAAAACCCTCAAGGGCTGCTGGCGTGGTGCTGGCCTGGTGCAGAATATCTCCCGGGACCGGCACGAGCGGAGGACAACCTTTGGAAAGAAACCCCGGCTGCAACTTTGTCCCGGAACGGTCAACCAGGTAGAGCGCGCCGCCGTGGGCATCGAGGACGCGGGTAGCGCCTTCAACGATGAGCCGATGCAGATCCTGCGACTTGATGGTGTCGCGAAACGCCTCCCCCAGCCCGTGGAGAAAGTCGAAGACGAGCGTTTCTTCGACCTGGATTTCTTCCTTGGAGCGTTCGAGCGCGCGAATGCGCCGCTGCTGCTGCCAGGCAGTGAAAAGCCAGCCCGCGATCGTGGCGGCGAGAAGCGCGAAGAGGACAGACGGCCACATGCGAGCGGGCCAGCTTACTTCGCGCGAGAGTCCTGGTGAAGGTCTTGCTTGAGGTACTCGAGAACGTCCTTGAACCGGGGAAAATTTTCCGGCGCTGCTTCGCACAACGCTTCATGAGCGGCGAGCATCTGCCTGGCCTGTTCCTCCTTGCCCAGTGAAGGCTTTTGCAGCGCCTCACATTGGGGCGCGCTCGCGCCGTTGCTGGTAATCTGGAAGAGATGATCGAGCCCAAGACCGGTGAGAAGTTCGCGGCTGCGCCTGCCGCAATGCACCACCTGAAGATGGCCCTCGCCCAGCTCCTTGAGCCGTAAAGCCAGCCCCGCCATTGTCCCCATGAAAGTCGAGTCCATCATGGCGCAATCATTCAGATCAACGACAAAGTCGCGGTAGCCGCGATTGACCATTTCCCGCGCGAACTGCTTGAAGTTCCCGCTGTTCAGAAAGGTCCCTTTGCCCTCTACCCGCACCCAGACGGAAGGGCCGCTTACCCCGACCTGGATCGATGATTCCACGGCTGACTTTCAAAAATATAAAATTTCGCCCCTATGAGTCAAACACTCGCGCCCGCGCGCCGGCTGCACGCGTCTCGAAAATAAAGGTTTTCCCCGGCATTATCGGGCGCTCAGAGCGCGTCGCTGCGGGCAAAACTCCTACTCCCACAAAAAGGAGCGTTTCTCCGCCACGACGCGGCCGTTGTTGATTAAAAGACAGCGCCAGGCCAGGACAGGGCCATCATTTGCATACTCATCGCCGATGACCCGGAACTCGCTCTGGCAGGTGCCGCGCGCCTTGGGATAATCGAGCTCCTTTGCCTGCACGAAAGCGCGCAGCTTATCCTGCTTGTACTCGAAACGTACCCTGACATCCGCCGGCCGCTTCGTTCGCCAAAAAAAATCGAAGTATTCTCCAAACCGCTGGCGCTGATCGTAAGCGGTGACCGCGCCATACAGACGATAGGAACGCTCGAAAAGGAGCGACTGTTCCTGGACGAGACTTGAAGGCGTGGTCGTTTTCGAGGAGCCCGAGGCGCTTGAGGCGTTTGAGGCGCTGCTGGTGATATTCGTCGCCGCGTGTGCGCGCAGCAGCTCCCTGGGAACCTGGGCCGTGAGCTTGAAGATTTTCGTTTTGCGAAATTCGAAATTTGGATCAAGCGCGACCGGCATTCTGGAAACATTCGGCGCCGGGCGGAGATCCTCAGTGGCCGCAAAGATGCGGCTAGCGCACAACATCGCCGCCAGCGCGCAGGTAAATCGCATCGCCGCACAGAAGCGGTGTGTCGCGCTGGTGTCAATGCGTGTCGCCCAGAACTGGCCATGCCGCGGCTGGTGCTGGCATTGTCACGAAGTCAGGCTCTTCCGCCTCGCCATCGCTCGACTTCGCTCCGGATGACGGAATGTTTCGCCGGTGATTGAGGTCCGTTACGCGCGCGGAGTTTTTCTTCCAGAGCAGAACCTCTGGTTCGATCCATGGGAGCCGAAGGATCTCGCCTTTGTTTCGCATGCCCACAGCGATCACATTGCCCCGCATCGCGAAGTCATTGTTTCGGAACGCACCGCGCGCCTGATGCAGGCGCGTATGCCCGGCGAACGCAAGGAAATCATCCTGCCCTTCAGACAAGCCAGGAACGTTCATGGAATGGAAATCACGCTATTTCCGGCCGGCCACATTTTTGGTTCAGCGCAATTTTTCCTCCGCGCCAGCGATGACTCGCTGCTTTACACCGGCGACTTCAAACTGCGGCGCGGCCAATCAGCCGAGCCAACGGAGTGGACCCACGCGGGCACGCTCATCATGGAGACGACCTACGGAGTCCCGCGTTACCGCTTTCCGCCCACAGAACAGGTCGTGGCGCAAATTGTCGCTTTTTGTCGCGAGGCGCTGGAGGAGGGCGAAGTTCCGGTGCTGCTCGGATATTCACTGGGCAAAGCGCAGGAAATCCTCTGCTCGCTCGCCGGCGCTGATCTGACGCCGATGCTGCACGGCTCGATTTTTCAGATGACGCGCATCTACGAACAATTCGGCCAGAGATTTTGCGAATACGTTCGTTACAATCCCACCGATCTCGCCGGCAAAGTCCTGATCTGTCCCCCCAACGCAAATCGCTCCCGGATGCTGGAAAAGATTCCTCGCAAACGGGTGGCTATGATCAGCGGCTGGGCGGTCGATCCGAATGCCATCTATCGATATCAGGTTGACGCGGCCTTTCCGCTTTCCGATCACGCTGATTACGATGATCTGCTGCGTTACGTCGAGCTGGTGCAACCGCAGCGCGTTCTGACGTTGCATGGTTTTGCCGCCCAGTTTGCGCGCGACCTGCGCGAGCGCGGCATCGAAGCGTGGGCCTTGAGCGAAGAAAACCAACTGGAGCTCACGCTTGGAACATTCGCGGAGTCTTCGGGTAGCGCACGCGTCCCGCGTGCTGGTCTCGGCGTCCCGCCGAAACAGGCTTCGCTGGAGGCGCTTGATTCCAGCCGAAGTAAAACTGAAAGAAAAGTCCGTGAAAGCGAGGACGCTTTCACCAGCACGCGGGACGCGTGCGCTACCCGATCCGGGTTCGCCGCCTTCGCTGAGGTGGGTGAATCAATTGCCCGGACGCCGGCCAAACTCGAAAAGATTCGTTTGCTTGCTAACTATCTCGCCACACTGGATGAGGTGCGACTGCGCATCGCCGCGGTTTACTTCACCGGCCGCGCCTATGCCCAGGCAGACCTGCGCACCTTGCAGATCGGCGGCTCGGTCATTTACCGCGCGCTCTCCGCTGCGACGCACCTGAGCGAGGCGGAGTTTCGCCGTATCGCCCACAGCCACGGCGACGCCGGCCGGACTGCCTTTGAAGTTCTCGATGGCAGAACAAATCCGGAGCCGTTTGGGATGATCGAGTCTTACGAGTTCTTCGAGACGCTGCAAAAACTTCGCGGCCCGGTGGCCAAGACGCAGTTTCTCCAGGAGCGTCTGGCCCGGCTCTCCGCGCGCGAAGGACAATACATTGTCAAGGTTCTCAGCGGCGATCTGCGCATTGGTTTGCGCGAAGGTTTGGTCGAGGAAGCGATCGCCGCCGCCTTCGCCGCTCCTCTGGACGAAGTGAAGGAAGCAAACATGCTTCTCGGCGACATCGGTCGCACGGCCGTGCTCGCGAAAAACGGCGAGCTGAAACGGGCTGAGCTTTCCCTCTTTCGCCCGATCAAATGCATGCTCGCCAGCCCGGAGCCAACGGCCGATGCCATCTGGTCGCGCTTTGCCGGCGGGACCGCTTACCTCGAAGACAAGTTCGACGGCATTCGCGCCCAGGTGCATGCGTCAACGATTCGCGCCGAGATCTTTTCGCGCGATCTGAAACGAATCACCGAGCAGTTTCCAGAGATCGCGCAACACGCCCGCGCCTTTGACCGCGACGTGATTCTCGATGGCGAGATCATGGCCTTCGCTGAAGGACGCAAGCTCACCTTCTTCGATTTGCAAAAACGGCTCGGGCGCAAAAATGAGAGCCGCGATCTCTTCGCCCGCGCTTCGGCTGATGTGCCCGTGATCTTCGTCGCCTTTGATCTGCTTTTCGAAGACGGCGAGTCCCTTCTCAAAAAGCCGCTGCGGGTCCGCCGTGAAGCATTGCGCAATCTGAAGTTGCCGGCGCAGTTTCAAATTTCAGAAATTGTCCCCGCGCATTCGGCGGAGGAGATCGAGCGCGAATTCAAACAAGCGCGGTTGCGTTCAAACGAAGGTTTGATGGTGAAAGACCCGGAGAGCTTCTACGCGCCGGGCACGCGCGGAATGTTCTGGTTCAAGCTCAAGAAGGAGCTTGCCACGCTAGACGTCGTGGTGGTGGCGGCTGAGCTAGGACACGGCAAACGCAATCATGTGCTCAGTGATTACACGTTTGCGGTGCGCGACGAGAGCAGCGGTGAGTTGTTGCCCATCGGCAAAGCCTACAGCGGATTGACTGACGTCGAGATTGCCGAATTAACCCAACATTTTAAGCAGAACACGATCGTCGATCGCGGCCGCTACCGCGAAGTGAAGCCGGACATTGTGCTGGAGGTTGCGTTCAATTCGATCCAGCCGAGCACGCGTCACGCGAGCGGCCTCGCCCTGCGTTTCCCGCGCATCAAAGCTATCCGCCGTGATAAAACGGTGGATGCCATCGACACGCTCGAGTACGCGCGTCAGCTTGCTGGCTTGTAGCGGCGGTCTATGACCGCCGGGGCCGAGCGGTGGCTGAGCCATGCAAGGACGCTCGCTTCGCCTCGCCTTCGGGAACGGGAGCGGGCGCCTCCAATAAGCTTTATTGCGGGGTTGGAGACGGGGAAGGACTCGTTGGCCTTTCGCGCGGCGGCAATTGTCTTTTCTTTTCGCCGCGCGGCCGCTCATCGCGGATCGGGCTAGTCGCGGCCGGCGGTGGAGAGCTGGGCCCTGACTCGCCTGCTGCCGGCGACGCCGAAAACGCGACAGACGGTGAAACTCGCGGTGGCGGAGCACGACGAACATTCGGCGGGACCACCGCTCTCGGCGAATGCGCTGGAGGCGGCGTGGCCGACGCGGGTGGCAGAGTTGTCACAGGCGTATTGGCCCGAAGTGGAGCCAAACGCGGCCGGATGGTTGCGGAGGGTGGCGGCGGCGTCACCGGGGTCGCGAATACCTGCGGCATTGTCGTGACTGGTGTCATTGCAGGCAACGGACTCAAATGTGGACGCATCGTTGCAGATGGCCTGGGCATGTTCGCCGGTAAGGGTGTGCGCTCCGGCGCGGCTGAGCGCGCAGGAGTGGTTGCAGCCGTTTGCACCGGGCGCGCTGTTGCGGTGCTGGCAGCCGGGGCAACGCTCGCACGAACCGGAACGCTTGTTGCCGCAACCGTTGGCTTCGCCGCGGTACTTGCAGCAGAGGCGGCCGCCGGTCTCACAAATTTCTTCGGCGGCGCATTCGGTGGCGGAGTTGCTTCCGATTTCATCTTTGCCCGCGCCTGTTCTGCTTCGCGCTCATTGGTCACTGCGCTCCAGCCGCGATCGACCACCGCCTGCTTGACCGTTTGCTTGACCGCGCGCGGCCGTTCCGGTGCAGGCGCGGCGACGATGACCGGCGCGGGAATTGTCACGACTTCTCCGCGCACGAGCGTTCGCGCGCCCGCGCCCGGCGCCACCGTCTCGCGCTGCAAGCGCAAGCGTTGAATAGGCACGCGGCTGTGCGCGCGCAGCTCGTCATAGCTCGGCCCCTGGTTAACGATTACGTTATTATTGTAAGTGATGTTGGTCACGTTCGTGGTCTCATTCACGATAGTGACATTTTGCTGCTCCGGAATGATCGCGCGCTCGACACGTTCTTCACCGATCTCCGTTGCCGGGACGAAAACATATTGGTCCGGCCCGACGTCATAGTAGCTATCGGACCAGCTGCGAATGCCGCTTGCGCGATCGAACTGCGCTTCCGGCGGCAGTGGCGCCCAGCCGACGTATTGGCCGCCTTTGCGCCACGAGACCCACGCCGGCGCCCATTCACTTCCGGGCACCCAGATCCAACCGAGCCCGCGCAGCCGCGTCCAACGCCCATAGTGATAAGCCGCCCAGCCAAACGGCTCTTCCGAGATCCAGGTCCAGCCGGCGTCGGTGTAAACCCAGCGGCCATTTGTGTAGGGACGCCACCGCACGTTCTCCGCTTCCCGCGGACGATAAACGTATCCGTAGTCATCCGTTTCAATCCAGTCTCCGTAGGGCTCGAGCCGCGTGTAAAACATCGAGTAGGAACTCGGGGCCTCGCCTTCTGTGGCAGGTTCCCGCGCGACTGACTCCGGCGCGATGGTCGCTTCCGGCGTGGAGGTGGCCTGCTGCTGCTGGGCTGCGAGCGCCTGCTCGCGCGCGCTCACGCTCGCTTCGCGTTGCGCTAGTTGCTGCGCCTGCTGCTGTTGACGCTCGGCCGCGAGGCGCTCCTGCACCTGCCGGTCAACCTCGGCCCGCCGTTCTTCTTCGGTTTGCTGTTTCTGGCATGCGACAAATGAAACGCTCAATGCCAGCACAATGATCAATGGGAAATTTTTCATTCGCTTGCTTTAGACCTGCACTTCATGCTGTTATTCGAAACCGCCGGCCATTTACGGCGCGGGCGACGGTGAAGAAGAGGGCGCGGGCGTGAAACGCTTCACAGTCACCGACTCGATTCTGTCGCGATGGGCGTTTTGCCAGTTGGCATAACTCGCAACGAGAAGCAGGGCCGTGACGATGCAGCTCATCGCGACGATCGCGGCTTTGGAAACGCGCTCTGGTTCGTCCTCCTCACTCATGAGTCATATCTCTAAAGGGCAGCCGAGACGCCCACCGCCGCACCGGCGGCGACGCCTCTGCTCCCATGTTCAGCTTTGCAATTTCATCCATCACTCGCTGACTCAACTGCTGATAGAGTTCTTTGCCTCCAGCCGCGACATCAGCCTGCCCGAAATACATTGGCTGACCTACGACGACGGTGATCGGATGCAGGCGGATTTTGTTGCTGCCGCGCGGCCACGCTTCGTGGGCGCCGAAGATCCGCATCGGCACCACCGGCGCTAGCGTTTTGGCAATGACGAATCCGAGTCCGGGTTGGGCCGGCTGCAGATTGCCATCGAGGGTGCGGCCGCCTTCGGGAAAAACGAGCGCTGCTTCGCCCGCGCGCAGGATGCGGATCAACGCTCGAAGCGCGCTCCGATCGGCCGCTTCCTGATTCACCGGAATGACGTTGAGCTTGGGCAATATCCAGCCCCAGAACCAATGATCGAGCAGCGTACTGCGCGCGAGAAAATAAATGTCGCGATCGCAGGCGATGCCGGCCAGGGGCGGATCGAGATAACTTTGGTGGTTCATCGCCAGAATCACCGGGCCGGTCTGAATCATGCGCTCACGATGTAGCGCTCGATAATGGAAGAAAACTTTGCCGATGATTTTGGACAAGGTGTAGCCAAGCCAGTACCAGAAGTTCATCGTCGCGGCCGCAAGCCTTTGCTGGCGAGTCGGCGCAGAATCTCCTCCACTACCTCATCAATAGTCAGAACTGAGGTGTCGATGACATCAGCATCTCCTGCGACGACCAGCGGTGCGATCGCGCGAGCGGAGTCGAGCCGGTCGCGCTCCGCGATTTTGTCACGTTCGCCCTGCGCCAGACGCCGCCCTGTGCGCACATCGGGCGAAGCATCAATGTAAAACTTGTAGGGCGTGTCGGGAAACACGACTGAGCCGATGTCACGACCTTCCATGACCACGTCTTCTTCTCGGGCGCAGTGGCGCATTTGCGCACTGAGGATTTCGCGCAGGCGCGGAACGCGGCTGGCGAGCGAAACGGCACTGTTCACGTCATCGTCACGCAGGTGCGCGGTGGGATCGACGCCATCGACGAGGACGCGCGATTCACCATCGTGCAGACGGCATTCGATTTTAGTCTGTTCGGCGATTTGGGCGATCGCTGTCGGTTCGCGGATGTCTGCGCCTCGTCGCAAAAGCTGCCAGGTCATGGCTCGGTAAAGCGCGCCCGAATTGATATAAGCAAACCCGAGCCGCCGCGCCAGCGCACGAGCCACGCTGCTCTTTCCCGAAGCGGCCGGCCCGTCGATGGCGATGACGCGAGGCACGCGCACCTCGCGTTATTCTGGAATCGACGCGCTCGAGAGAGAACCGATCACCGGCGTGCTCATCTGCCCGCGTTTTGGATTCATGATTTCATCGAGTGCCGCTTCGAATCCCGGATACGAAATCTCGATGCACTCCGCGTCCTGCACAATGGTGTCGCCATCAGCAAAAAGGCCGGCAATGGCAAAGGCCATGGCGATGCGGTGATCGCCGAAACTGGCCACGCGCCCGCCCCGCAATGGCGCCGGCCCATGAATCTCGAGGCCGTCGCTCAGCTCGATGACTTGCGCGCCCATGGCTCGCAGATTATGCGCGATGGCGGCGATGCGATCCGTCTCCTTCACTCGCAATTCCTGCGCGTGTTTGATGATGGTCGTGCCGTGGGCGAGCGCGCCTGCGACCGCGAGCACCGGAAGCTCATCGAGCAACAGCGGCACTTCTTTGCCTTGAATCACCGTGCCTTTGAGCATGGCGCCAGTCACCTCCACCACGCCGCGCGGCTCGAGCTGATCCACATCCTCAATCGCTTCGCGCACCTGCGCTCCCATGCGAACGAGAACGCCCAGCACCGGAGTGCGGCTGGTGTTCAATCCGCAATCGCGTAC
>JBKPQR010000043.1:0-7602 GCA_046734175.1 Verrucomicrobiota bacterium
TAGCGCTTGCCGTTAATGATCTTCACCGGCCCCGTAGCCTTCGTTTTCGTGTTGCTGCTGGCGACAGGCGCGGGCGCCGATCCCGCCAGGCTGACCTGACCTGTGATCTTCGAGCTGCCCGCGACCGACAGCTTCATGGCAATTCCTGGATCGAGGAACTTTTCGCCGGGCACGGAATCGGAGCTCACGTTATTCTTATCAGCGCTGGCGAGAAGCGCGAACCTGGCGTTCTTCGCGATTTTTCCCTTGGCGGTGAACGCCACCACGTAATTGCCGGGCTCGAGTTGGCCGGTCGTAAAAGCGCCGTTCGCGTTAGTCGTGCCTCTGTAGGCGACCTTGCCGGCGGCGTTTGTCACCGTCACTTCCATGACGGGAATGCTGGCGGCATGCGCGATCGAAAGCGCAGCAGCGAAAACAAGACAAAGCAAAAATGGAGTGTTCTTCATGCGAGATGAAAGATAGGCCAGAATTCGCTGCCTGACTAAGAGAAACGCTGCGACCACGACCAGTTTACCGGACGAGCGCCCACGGGTGAGTGAGTTAGCGAGAGGCAATGAAGATTGCCAGCCCCACCGCGACCAAATCTTCGGCGACAGCGACTGGACGATCTGAGCTATGGAGGGTCTGCGGCAGGCGCGCGCGAAGAGCGTAACCGGCAAACGCTCCGGCGATCGCGCCGATTGCGCCCAGCGCCACTCCCGCCGCCATTGACCGGCTCCCGGCGTCGCATAGACACGCGCCACAAAAGGCTCCGGTCAAAATGCGCGCGAGCAAAGGTGCAAACGCCGTCCGTTTGGGTACGGACGACATTTTGTCCGCGATCATCTCACCGCATGCCAGCAACGAGAACACGATCACGGCCGCGCCGGCGTTGATCCAGGCCAGCGCCTGGCTTTGAAGATGGAACCAGCGCAGATGCGCAGCCCAGGCAATCACCGCTGGCGGAGTCATTGAGCGCAGACCGGCTACGAATCCCATGGCGAAGGCAAGTGCGAGCACCGTCATGGCATGTTTAGCGGCAGATCAATCATGCACCATTCCGCCAGCAAGGCGCGGAAAACAAGACTGCGTTGTGGCGGGAGCGAACATTCCGCCGCTGCGCATCGGCGCGTTGAGCAGCCGTTCCTGGCGGCTCCGCAAACCCCTGGCGCAACCGAAAGTCGCATATTAAAGAATCGCGTGCGCAAAAGAGCCGAGCATTTCCATTTCATCGGCATCTGCGGTACGGCCATGGGCGCGGTGGCGGCGGCGATGAGCGAGCGCGGATTTAGCGTCACCGGATCGGACGAAGGTGTTTACCCGCCGATGTCCACGTTTTTGCAACAGCGCGGGATCGTGCTCTCGGCCGGCTATGACGCGGAGAATATCCCGGAAAGAGCGACGGTGGTTGTCATTGGCAATGCCATGCGGCGCGGCAATCCGGAAGTGGAAGCCGTCTTGAACCGCAAACTCTTCTATCTCTCGCTCCCCGAGGTTGTGAAAAATTATTTTTTGCGCGGCAAACACAACCTCGTCGTCACGGGCACGCATGGGAAGACGACCACCACCGCGCTGCTCGCCTGGATCATGGAAAAGGCGCGCGAGAAACCGAGCTACATGGTAGGCGGAATTCCGCGCAATCTCGGCCAGGGCGCGCGTTTCACGCGCTCGAAATTTTTCGTCATCGAAGGCGATGAATACGACAGCGCTTTCTTCGACAAGCGCTCCAAGTTCATCCATTACCTGCCCGAGCTGGTCATCGTGAACAATATCGAGTTTGATCACGCCGACATTTTTCGCGATCTGGACGAGATCAAGACCAGCTTCCGTCATCTGCTGCGCATCGTGCCGCAGAACGGCATGGTCCTGCTCAATGGCGACGACGCGAACTGTCGCGAAGTAGCCAGCGAATGTCTCGCCCAGATCGTCGAGGTCGGCTTCGGCCTGCATTGCGCCGCGCAGATCCGCGACGTGGCCTACTCCGCCAGCGGATCACGGTTCACTGTTGCCGATGAGACTTTCGAAATTCCGCTCATTGGCGAGTTTAACGTGCGCAACGCGGCCATGGCCATTTCGGCTGCGAAGTTTTACGGCACGAGCGGCGAGATCATTCGCAAGGCGCTGAAAAGCTTTAAGGGCATCGCGCGGCGGCAGGAAATCCGGGGCGAAGCGGCGGGCGTGAAAGTGATCGATGACTTCGGTCATCATCCCACTGCCATTGCACAAACGCTGACCGCGCTGCGGCACCGTTACGCGCACCACCGCATCTGGGCCATCTTTGAGCCGCGCTCGAACACAACACGGCGCGCCGTTTTTCAGGATGAACTACCGAATGCGCTCAAGCTGGCCGATGGCGTCGTCATTTCCGAGGTGGCGAAGCTGGAGCAAATCCCGGAAGAAGAGCGGCTCGATGCGGCTGCGCTGATGCGCGACATCGCCGATACGGGCCGGCCGGCCTTTTACGAGAAGAACGCTGATGCCATCGTGGAACGGATCACTCCGCTGCTTAAGAAAAACGACATCGTCGCCGTTTTCAGCAATGGCGGATTCGATGACATCCACGACAAATTGCTGACGAAGTTGCGTGGGCGGGGCTGAGAGAAGGAATGAGCGCGTCGGAGCCGGCGCCATTCACATTGATCGTGGCTTACGTCGGGGCCTGTAAAATAAAGATGCTTCGCCGCATTATGCGGTCGGAGCCGGGATGCTGAAGGTTTTGCACGTCCGGTTCGGCGATCATAGACCGCGGCTACAGCGCAACTGGATTCGATGGTATCCGCGGAAAACTGCTTGCCAGACTCCGCGAAAACAATGCCGCGAAAAGCCACACAATCCGTTGACCTTCAGCTCTCTTCCCGTATGTTGGCGGCTGCTGTGAGGTTGCGTCCCCCCCAAGCTGTTTCGCCGCTCCTGCTCAGCGCGACGGTAGCGCTCGCGCAGACGCTTCATTCTCCACCGCAAACGGCCACATCGCCTGGACGCATCGCGCAGGTGCAGGTGCAGGCGCTGGCCACTCCACCGGCGAACCCGCAGGGTAACGCCCCGGTCGTTGCGAATCCCCCGCCCGTTGCGGCCAGTCCGGAGACGGTGCAATTGCAGTTTCCTAACAGCGATGTGCAGGACGTGCTTCACTTTTACGAACAACTCACGGGCAAGCGCGTCATCACCGACAACTTCGTCCAGGGCAAGGTGAACATCGTCGTCAGCGGCAAAATCCCGCGTGATGAAGCGCAACGCATTATCGAGACGAATCTGCTCATGAACGGATTCGCGCTCGTGCCGGCTGAGCCGGACATCGTCAAGGTCATCGGCGCCAACAAGAATCCACGGGGCGCCGGTATTCCCATCGTCTCGGACGCTTCGGACATTCCGGCGGGCGAACGGGTGATTTCCTACGTCTTTAAATTGCGCTTCGCCGATCCCACCGAGCTACAGGCGGCGCTAACGCAATATCTGGCCGGCGGTTCGCCCAGCCCCTACAGCTCCATCCTCGCGCTTCCGAAATCGTCCAGCCTGCTCGTCACCGAAAGCACGACCGTCATTCGCGCCATCGCCAAAATCATCGATCAGATCGACGTGGAACCGGCGGAAGTGGTGAGCGAATTCATCCCCTTGCAGCGGGCCGATGCGAGCAAAGTGGTCGATATGCTGAAGGACATTTTCGAAAAGGGCGACCAGAGCCGCGGTGTCGCCCCGGGAGCTGTGCGCACTGTGCGCGGCGTGCCGAATCCAGTGGTGCCACAGCCGCAGGGTGAAACTGATTTCACTGTGGCGGGCCTTTCGGAAGAGTCCATCATCGTGGGAAAAATCAAGATCGCGGCCGATGTGCGCACCAATCGCATTCATGTTATCACTCGCCCGGTCAATCTGCCATTCATCCGCCGGCTGATCGCCGAGTTCGATGCCAACACGCAATTTGCCAAGCCGGTGACGCGCCCGTTGCGTTACATCTCGGCGAGCGATGTCTTGCCGGTGCTGGTGCAGGCATTGACCGAGCCGGGACAAACTGAGCAGGGCACCGCCGGCGGAGCAGCCGGGCCGCAGGCCGGGCCAACGCCGCAGCGGGCGAGCAATCCCACCGCGACCAATCCCTACAACGCGAGCGAGGGCAGCACCGCCAGCGGCAGCAACCTCAACATCTCGGAAGAACTCTCGACCCAGCCGGTCGATACCGCGCCCAAATCGGCGACCATCGGCAACACCAAACTCATAGCTGATCAGCGCGCCAACACCATCATCATTCTTGGAAATCGCGAGGTAGTGGTGAGAGTCGAGAAAATCCTCGATGAAATGGATGTGAAGGCGCCGCAGGTCGCGCTCGCCACCGTCATCGGCGAACTCACTCTGAACAATGACGAAGACTTCGGGATCGATTGGTTCTTTCGATCGGGGGGACGATCGGTGGCGGGAACGACCAATAACACCGGAATTAAGCCATTCGCTGGCGGGAGCACAAACGCTGCGAATGGAAATGTGTTTGATCCCGGTAACCTGCTCAGTTTCACACGACTCGCCACCAATGCAGCAGCGGGAACAAACGTTTATCTGGCAGCGGGCAGCACTTTAGCGGCAGTGGTTCACGCCCTTGATTCTACCGGGCGCTTCCGTGTGATCTCGCGGCCGATGGTTTTCACCAGTAACAATAAGAAAGCTATCATCGCCAGCGGCACGGAAATTCCGGTGCCAGTGAGTACACTGAGCAATGCCCTCGCCACGACCACGACGGCGACGGGGGTCGCTGCTGTCCAGTCCAGTATCGAGTTTAAAAAGGTAGCGCTTCAGCTCGAAGTCGTGCCCTTGATCAATTCCGAAAAAGAAGTTTCGCTCGATATCCTGCAGAAGCTTGACAGCCTGACCGGTGAATTCACAGACGTGAGTGGTAATCAAATCCCGCAGATTTCCACGCGATACATTCGGACAAATGTCTCAGCTCCGAACTGCTCGACCATCGTTCTTGGCGGCTTGATCACTGATGACAAGAGACTCCAGAAAGACGGGATTCCCTACCTTAGCAAACTGCCGATCGTCGGCGCCCTTTTCCGCAATACGTCCAAGAACCGTAAGCGCACCGAGCTGATCATTCTAATGCGTCCTGAAGTTTCGCTGACCAAACTTGATCTCTATCGCCTGCGACAAAAGAGCGAGGATAAGACGCACTTCGGCCCGGAGCTCGAGCAGGACGATTGTCCAGATTGCCCGAAGCCAGGCGATGGAAAAGAACTGCCACCGCCCGATGTTCCTTCAATCAAAGGCTTATGATCAACTGGCCGAAACGATTCTGTGGCATGCTCCTGCTGCTGCTTGTCGCATTGAGCAACGCTCAGGCATTCATTCTCGACGAAGAGATTTTTTCCATTCGCTCGACCGATCCACTGGCGCAGCGGGATGAATACGGGCTGCTCCACCAGAGCAAGACGATCAATCCTACCGACTGGAACGAGCGGCAGCGCTGGCGTTTCGTCTATTACTTGAAAGCCTCCGAGCAGGTCAGCGTCGAACCAGCTTACGTTGGCGCGGTGCAACGCGATTTGCGGCGGCTCGGCTATTACTGCGGCCCCATCGATGGAATCTTTACGGCCGAAGTGTCGGATGCGATCGTCCGCTTGCAGAAGAATTATTCCATGCGCGTGACCGGAACTTTGACCATTCCGGTACGGCGGGCGCTACACTTGCCTTAGCAACATGGAAACGGAAGGGCGGGATATTACGCTGCCCGGCAGGGCCAACGGCAGAACAAACGAGCCGGCGCTGGTGAGCGGGCGAGCTGCGCAGCCCGCTTCGTCAGCTCGTGCTGGAGGTCCCAGCCTGGCGGGAGTTCCGCCGTCGAATCCGCCGCAGAATGCGGCTTCAGCGTCGCATCAGCGCTCCATGAAGTCAGCCGCGAGCCAGTCGCTGATCAATTTGCTTCTGGAAGGCGGCGTCGCCACGCGCGAGGAAGCGATCCAGCTGGCGCAAAGCCTCAATGGCGGCTCCTGGACAACGCAGGTGCTCGACTCGGGCAAAGTGGACGAGCAACGTTTTCTCGCTGCCATTGGGAGGTTCTTTCGCGTGCCGTTTCGCCCGCTTGATGCGAAGACAATCGACCGCCAGACGCTTTCCATCCTGCCGTCGCGCTTCGTTTTTCAACATCACATTTTGCCCATCGCGCAAAATGAGAAATCAGTCGTGCTCGCGACCTATGATCTCTTTAACTCGGCCGGCCGCCAGCTTGTGGGCCAATTGCTGAGGAAACCGGCCGAATGGGTGCTGGTCCCACGGGCGCAACTCCTGCGCGCGATGAAGACGCTCTACGGCGTGGGCGCGGAAACATTCGACGAAATCCTCAAGACGAACCGCGCCTTCGAGCCGTTGATGGAATCGGAGACGAGCACAGACCTCAACGCCGACGACCCGGAAGCTTCCGTGGTCAAATTCGTCAACCAGATCATCCGCGAAGCCATCATCGAACGCGCCACTGATATTCACGTCGAGCCGCTGGAGAACGATCTGCGCATTCGTTATCGCATTGACGGCATTCTGCACGAAGTGGCGGTGCCGCCGCAGTTGAAAGTGTTGCAATCGGCCATCATCTCGCGCCTCAAAGTGATGGCGCATATGGATATCGCCGAACGCAGGCTCCCGCAGGATGGCCGCATTCAATTGCACGCGCATAACCAGGAAATTGACGTGCGCGTCTCGACTATTCCGACCGTGAACGGTGAGTCGATCTCGCTGCGCTTACTCAGCCGCACCGAGCAGCAGTTCGGCTTCGACCGGCTCGATTTGAGCGAGAAGCAGCAAAACATCATCCATAACCTGCTCGCCCAGCCGAATGGAATCGTGCTCGTCACCGGCCCGACCGGCTGCGGGAAATCGACCTCGCTTTACTGCTTTCTATCGAGCATCAATTCGGTGCAGCGGCGCATCATTACCATCGAAGAACCGGTGGAGTACCGGCTGCCGGGCGTTTCGCAGATCGACGTCAAACCGGAGATCGATCTCACTTTCGCCAAAGGTCTGCGTCACATCCTGCGGCAGGACCCGAATGTGGTGATGGTGGGTGAGATTCGCGACATTGAGACGGCGGATATCGCCATTCGCGCGGCCATGACCGGCCACCTCGTTTTCAGCACGCTCCACACGAACGACGCCGTCGGCGGCATTACGCGATTGCTCGATATGGATGTTGAGCCATTCCTGCTCGCCAGCGTGGTGAAAGCGTTCATCGCGCAGCGGCTTGTGCGCACGATCTGTCCCGAGTGCAAAACCCTTGCCGGCTATCCCGTCGAGTATCTGAAGGAACTTGGGGTGACCTTTCCCCCTGACTTTAAGTTTTATCGCGGGGCGGGCTGCGATCATTGCCGGCAGACCGGTTACGTCGGGCGAGTGGCGATCTACGAAATCTGCGTGGTGACGGAGCCGCTGCGGCGATTGATTTTGCAAAAGCGCGACGGCAGCGAGCTCAAGCAATGCGCCATTGCGCAGGGGATGGAGACGCTGCGCCACGATGGCTGGCGCCGTGTCGTGCAAGGGATCACGACCATCGAAGAAGTGGTGCGCGTGACCCAGACCGATGAAGTAATGGCCGAGACAACGCCGGAAGCGGAACCGGTGGTGGCGCATTAACGGCAGAGACGCCGCTGA
>JBKPQR010000044.1:0-10490 GCA_046734175.1 Verrucomicrobiota bacterium
CATGAGAGCCGCGTACGATTACCTCATTGTCGGAGCCGGTTTCGCCGGCAGTGTCGTCGCCGAGCGGCTCGCGGCCGGGCTGGGCAAATCCGTCCTGCTTTGCGACAGGCGCAAGCACATTGGCGGCAACGCCTACGATCATGCGGATGGGGCAGGCATTCTCGTGCACAAGTACGGTCCGCACATTTTCCACACGAACTCGGGCGAAATCTTCAACTATCTGTCCCGCTTCACTGCCTGGCGCGCTTACGAACATCGCGTGCTCGCGAGTGTCGACGGCAAGCTCCTGCCCATTCCGATTAACCTCGACACCATCAACAAACTTTACGGCCTAAATCTAAACGAAAGCGAGGTTGAGCAGTTCCTGGCTGCTCGTGCCATTCCCTGCCAAACTCCTCGCACGTCCGAAGAGATCACACTGAGCCGCGTTGGCCGTGACCTCTACGAAAAGTTTTTCCGCAATTACACCCGCAAACAATGGGGACTCGATCCCTCGCAGCTCGATGCCCAGGTGGCGGCCCGCATTCCCGTGCGCACCAATCGCGATGACCGCTATTTTACCGATCAGTTCCAGTTCATGCCCAGGCATGGCTTCACCCGCATGTTCGAAAACATGCTCGACCACCGGAATATCGAGATGGTGCTGGGTGTCGATTACCGCGAGCTGCGCCGGGAAGTGAAATTCCAGCAGCTTGTCTTTACCGGGCCGGTGGATGAGTTCTTCGACTTTCGCTTTGGCCACCTGCCGTATCGCTCTTTGCGCTTCGAACACAAAACGCTCGAGAAGGAATGGCATCAACGGGTCGCGGTCGTGAATTACCCGAATGATTTCGAGTACACGCGCGTGACCGAGTTCAAACATCTCACCGGCCAGCAGCATGCCCGCACGAGTATTGTTGAGGAATATCCTCAAGCACACGGCGACGCCTACTATCCCATCCCGCAGCCGGCCAACGCCGCGATGTATGCCAAATATCGGGAGCTCGCCCTGAAGCGGAGGGACGTCCATTTTGTCGGGCGGCTCGCGACTTATCGTTATTACAACATGGACCAGGTGGTGGGTCAGGCCTTGACTCTTTATCGCAAGCTCGCGCAGCAGGAATCTATCGCTGGTGAGAAACTGCGGACCCGGGTCGAAGATCGTTCCGAGCCAGTGCTGCAATCAGTTTGACGGTAGCTTGGGCTGGCAGTTGCTGAGCTAACGAGACGCAACTGCCGGAGCGGAGCAGCATGGAGCGCACGATATTCAAAAGCTTTTTTCTTGGTGGGTTCGAGTGTTCGACGCATCGCCTGCGCACGGGCAAACGGCTCGATCTCGTGCGCGCCACCAGGCACGACGAGTTTGCACGCAGCGACTTTGAGCTGCTTCAGCGGTGCGGCATCCGCTCAGTGCGGGAAGGTTTGCGCTGGCACCTCATTGAAACAAAACCGGGATCTTTCGATTTCTCGACCGCCGATGCCATCATCGAGGCCGCGTGCGGAACCGGGACCGAGGTCTTCTGGGATTTGTGGCATTACGGCTGGCCGGATGATGTCGATATTTTCAGCGCCGAATTCGTCACTCGATTTTGTCGTTTCGCGTGCGCCGCGGCGGAACGGCTCAGTGAAAAAGTCGAGGCGCCTTTCATTTGTCCGATCAACGAGATCTCCTTCTTTTCCTGGGCCGGAGGCGAAGCCGGCATTTTCAATCCTTTCGCTCGTAATCGCGGCAACGAGATGAAGCGCCAGCTGGTGCGGGCCAGCATCGCTTCGATTGCCGGCATGCGCGCCATTAACCCGCAGATCCGATTCTGCCATATCGATCCGATGATCAATGTCATCGCTGAAGATCCGACGCCCGAAAACAAAGCGGCCGCGCAGGCCTATCATGCGAGTCAGTATGAAGCTTGCGATATGATCACCGGCCGTCTTGCGCCTGAACTCGGCGGACGCGAGGAGTTCGTCGAGCTGATTGGAGTCAACTACTACATTCATAACCAGTGGACCTATCCCGGTCGCGCCGGCTCCATGCTGGTGCCGTCTGATCCGCGCTATCGACACGTGCGCGATCTTTTGCAGGAGAATTACGAACGTTATCGCAGGCCGATCTTCGTTGCCGAGACCGGGATTGAAGATGAAACCCGCCCGGCCTGGCTACGCTACATGTGCAATGAAGTCTATGGCGCGATCGCGGCCGGTGTGCCGGCGCAAGGCATCTGTTTGTATCCCATTCTTAATCATCCGGGCTGGGACGATGATCGCCATTGTTACAATGGACTGTTCGATTATGCCGATGAGAAGGGCAATCGCGAGGTCTACGAACCGTTAGCTCGCGAGTTGACGCGGCAGCATAACATCGCGGAGGGAATTCTCGCTGGGACAAAATTTGTCGATCGCCGCGACACCGATGTGTCGGCGCTGGATTGGGCCGCGCACGTCATGGAAGAGCGGACGGATGAGAGTCGCGCCGCCTAGCTCAGAGTACAAGTAGGTGAGGCAGCTATAAGGCGGCGCTGGGATGGTGCGCGGCGGGCGCAGTTACCTCACCAGATGTTCACCTTCAGTTTCTCCGGACGCACCATTGGACAATTGTCCGGCAGATCGAATGCCTTCTGAAATTCCGTCAAATTCGAGAGCGGCCCATTGCATCGGAAACGAGCCGGCGAATGCGGGTCGGTGTTCAGCCGCAGCTTCAACTCCTCCTCGCGGATGTTCGTGCGCCAGACCTGCGCCCAGCCGAAGAAGAAACGTTGCTCTGGAGTGAAGCCATCGATCTTCTGTTCACGCGAGCCGGGATTTTTGGCCAGCGCTTTTTGCAACGCGGCGAAGGCGACCTTCACTCCGCCAAGATCGGCGATGTTTTCGCCCTGAGTGAGTTCGCCGTTAACGTGCTGTCCCGGTAGCGGCTCGTATTCGGAATACTGCTTCACGATTGCGGCTGAGCGCTCTTTGAATTTGGCGAGCGAGCTGGGTGACCACCAGTTTCGCAAATTTCCCACGGCGTCGTACTGCCGCCCCTGGTCATCGAAACCGTGGGTCATTTCGTGGCCGATGACCGCGCCCATGCCGCCGTAATTCACCCCGTCATCGGCCTTCGGGTCGAAGAAGGGCGGCTGCAAGATTCCAGCGGGAAAGACGATCTCGTTCAAATGGGGGTTATAGTAGGCGTTGACGGTGGGCGGAGTAATACCCCACTCCGTCCGATCAGCTGGTTTGCCGATCTTCTTTAACTCGCGATCCACCTCAAATATGGAAGCGCGAATCGCGTTCATCACATACGGCCCGCGATCGATCTGAAGCGTGGAGTAGTCGCGCCATTTGTCCGGATAACCGATCTTTACCGTGAAGGCCGCGAGCTTCTTCAAAGCCTGATCTTTCGTCGGCTGATCCATCCAGTCCACGCTCCGGATCCGGTCGGCCAGCGCCTCCCGCAAGTTATTGACCATGGCGAGCGCCCGCTCCTTCGCTTCGGGCGGGAAATATTCAGCGACATACAGTTTGCCCAGCGCTTCGCCAATGGCGCCGTCGGTCGTAGTGACAACGCGTTTCCAGCGCGGCTTCAATTGCTCCGCGCCCGTGAGCGTCTTGAGGTAGAAATTGAAGTTCTCGTTCACGAAATCGCTCGAGAGCTCGGTCGCGGTCGAGTGCACGAGATGCCAGCGAAAATACTCTTTCCAGTCTTCGATTGGCGCGCTCGCGAAGACCTTGTCCGCCGCTTTGAAAAAATCCGGCTGGCCCACATTGATATCACCGGGATCGGTGAGCTTGATCTCGCCAAAGTAATCTGACCATTTGAACTCCGGCGTGAGCTTCTGCAGCTCGGCCGCTTTCATCTTGTTGTAATTCTTTTCCGGGTCGCGCAGCTCCACCCGCGTGCGCGAGGCCTGCGCTAGGGTGGTCTCCATTGCCATGATCTTCCGGGCGTGTTGCGCCGCGTCGCTTTCCGATTCGCCGGCGAGCGCCAGCATTTTTGCAACGTGTTGCACGTATTCATCGCGCAACCTCTTGGAAGCGTCATCGGTCTTGGTGTAGTAATCGCGGTCCGGCAGTCCCAGACCGCCCTGGTAAGCCTGCGCGATGACCATCGTGCTGTTCTTATCATCCTGGCCGGAGGTGAAACCGAAAAGCGAAGTCGCGCCAAGGTTGTGCAGGTGCGCAATTTCCTTCAGCACATCGTCGCGGTTCTTGATCGAATCGATGCGTTTGAATTCGTCAGCCAGCGGAGCCGCCTTTGCCGTATCGATCGCCTGCTCATCCATGCCGCTCGCGTAGAAATCGCCGACCTTTTGCACCTCCGGCGCGAGCTTGGGATCAGCCGGCGTATTCGCCGCCTTCTCACACACTTGGTGCAGGGCATCATTGTTCTTTTCCGTCAGCTCATTGAAACTGCCCCAGCGTGAATACTCCGGCGGCACCGGATTCGCCTTGAGCCAGCCGCCATTGGCATAACTGTAAAAATCGTCTGCCGGTTTTACCGACGGATCCATATTTTTTGGATCAAGCGGCGGCGGATTCTTCTCCACAAGCGGCGTCTGCACGCCCGGCGAAGTCGCGTTTGAGCTGGTGGGCGGCGGCGGATTCTTTTCCGCCGGCGGCTTCGCTGCGTCGTGGATATTCGGCGGTGGCGTAGCCGTGCTGAGCGGCGGCGATTTCTGCGGTTCGCTCTGCCCGTAAACTGCGGTGACGGTGAGAGCAAGGACGAGCGACAGGAGCTTTGGCATGCGCCAAGAAGAACCGAAATGGCCACCTTGTCCAACGCCGAACGCGCTCGCGGGAGACATGCGAAATCTCAAATCCGTGCGATAATTAGAAAGGAAATTCTGTGCGTCTCACCGTGAAAGTGGAAAGACTCACCCACTGCCTGAATGCCATCGGCCGCCTGCACCGCCACTCGCCTCCAATGGCACTCATCCTGCAGCCTTGGTTGTGCATGAGAATCGCCTGTCTCCTTTCCCTTGTCGCTCTGCTGGCCGCAGATGACCTCGCTGCCGCCGTGGAGTGGAAGGTCATCAAGATTGGCGGCCGCGATTTTCTCGGCGTGGACAATATCGCTGAGTTCTACGGCTTCCCTCAGCCCGCATTCGAGGGCCGCAATATCCGCCTGCACAACGACCGCAACGATCTCGTGTTGACAATCGACAGCCGCGAAATGCTGGTCAACGGCGTTCGCAACTGGCTGAGCTTTCCGGTCTTTGCGCACAATGGGAAAGTCCTTGTTTCGCGTATTGATCTTGCCAAAACGCTCGAGCCGCAGCTGCGGCCAAACATGATTGGAAATCTCGGCCGGGTGGAGACCATCGTGCTCGATCCCGGCCACGGCGGCTTCGACAAGGGCGCGATCAGTTCCTACGGCTACGAAAAGGATTACGCTCTCGATGTCGCACGCCAGCTCCGGCCGCTGCTTCAAGCCAAAGGATTTCGCGTGCTCATGACGCGTGAGAACGACCTTTTTGTGCCGCTGGAAGTGAGGGCGCACATCGCTAACGAGACGCAGCATTCAGTTTTCGTTAGCTTGCATTTCAATGCCACCGATCACGATCCAGCCGCCACCGGCTTCGAGATTTATTCCCTTACGCCGCGCGGAGCGCCGTCTACCTACGAAGACAACTTGACGCTTGCCTCGGTCAATATTCAGAACGGCACCAGTGAAGACGCGGCTAGCATCGAGCTATCGAGCTGCATCTATCATTCGCTTGTGGGCCAGCTCGGGGAGTTTGATCGCGGAATCAAACGGGCACGCTTCGCTGTTTTGCGATTGACCAAGATTCCCGCCGTGCTGGTGGAAGGCGGCTTTCTTACCGAGCGGGGCGAGAGCCGGCTCATTGCGAACAGCGAGTGGCGAAAACGATTAGCCGATGCCATCTGCAGCGGCATCGATAATTTCGGCACTCTGGCCGAAACAAAAAAGCGGCCCATGGTCGTGGCTGAATATCGCCGGCAGAAAAATGAGTTTGTAGCCGCGCGCGAAAAACAGCCGCTCGGAAATCCATCGGCGCCCGCGGCATTGTCACTCCAAGTTGCAAAACCGATTAGCGACCCCGCACTTGACACGCGCGAGCTTTCACCGGCGCCGCAGCCCTCACCCGCTGAGCAAACTCCCACCCCATCGCCCATCGGCTCAGCGCCGGCCGAGCCGTAAGTTGTAGACGCATTTGTCCCCAATCGCCGCGGCCCCAAAGAGAGGCGCCCAGCCCTCCTTTTGCCCAGGAAATGCACCTTTGACTTCGCGCGCCGGCATTTTATCCTGAGGCAAAGCGGGGGAGCCACTGGCTGAGAGGTCCGAGGGAATCGGACGACCCCTTGAACCTGATGCGGGTAATGCCGCCGCAGGGAGCGAGGAGGTCCGGGATCGGGACTGACGCTTCAGCCATGAGTTCTCGCGCACAGCTTTTTGTTTGTTAGCCCAAGACTTACGGAATCAGGAAATGAGGAAAAGACATTTGGTTCCACTCCCTGCCTGATTCATCAATGCGTTCTATCATGATCGCGACCAACGACTCCATCGAACCGAAATCGACTGATTACGTCATGCCGAACAGCGGTCGTGTTTACCTGAGTGGCGAACTGCATCCCGACATCCGCGTGCCGTTCCGCGAAATCTCTCAGGCTCCCACAAAATCGTTCAGCGGCCAGATCGAGTCTAACGAGCCCGTGCGCGTCTACGACACAAGCGGCCCCTGGGGTGATGCCGGGCAATCACCTGATGCTTCGCAAGGGTTACCGCCATTGCGCATCGAATGGATTCGCCGCCGCGGCGACGCCGCTGAGTACGACGGCCGCGAAGTGAAGCCCGTGGACAATGGCTATCTGACGAGAGGTCACGAAGAATTCGCGAGCAGCGCCGAGCGGCGCCATCGCCTCGAGCACTTCCGTGGCCAAGACCGTACTGGCTCGGATCGCCAGACCGGTTCCGTCCGGAAACCACTTCGCGCCAGCGCCGGCCATCCAGTCACGCAACTCTGGTATGCGCGACAAGGCGTCATCACGCCGGAGATGGAATTCATCGCCATCCGCGAGAATTTGGGGAGCGCGCGTCCTAGCCGGTCCCGCTCGGACTTCGGCGACGCGCCGAACGGCTCTTCCAAATCAGCAATCAGCAATCAGAAATCGGAAATCGGCGGCAACTCGTTAGCTCATCAACACCTCGGCGAACCGTTCGGTGCTGCCATTCCCAAGGAAATCACGCCTGAATTCGTCCGCTCCGAGGTCGCGCGTGGACGCGCCATCATTCCGGCTAACATTAACCATCCGGAATCCGAGCCGATGATCATCGGCCGCAACTTTTTGGTAAAAATCAACGCCAACATCGGCAACAGCGCCGTGGCTTCGTCCATCGAGGAAGAAGTCGAAAAAATGCGTTGGGCCACCAAATGGGGCGCCGACACCGTCATGGACCTCAGCACCGGCAAAAACATTCACGCCACGCGCGAATGGATCATTCGCAACTCGCCCGTGCCCATCGGCACCGTCCCGATTTATCAAGCGCTCGAAAAGGTCGGCGGCCGCGCAGAGGAACTCACCTGGGAAATTTATCGCGACACCCTCATCGAACAGGCGGAGCAGGGGGTCGATTACTTCACTGTCCACGCGGGCGTCCTGCTCAGGTATGTCCCGCTTACGGCCAACCGTATGACCGGCATAGTGAGTCGCGGCGGAAGCATCATGGCCAAGTGGTGCCTCGCCCATCATCAGGAAAGTTTTCTCTACACGCATTGGGACGAGATCTGCGAGATCATGGCCGCCTACGATGTCAGCTTCTCTATTGGCGACGGTCTGCGGCCGGGTTCAATTGCGGACGCGAACGACGAAGCGCAGTTTGCTGAACTATACACACAAGGCGAGCTAACGAGACGTGCGTGGGATCATTACGTGCAAGTGATGAACGAAGGCCCGGGTCATATACCCATGCACATGATCAAGGAGAACATGGAGAAACAACTCGAGTGGTGCGACGAAGCGCCGTTCTACACTCTCGGCCCGCTCACCACCGACATCGCTCCCGGCTACGACCACATCACCAGCGGTATCGGCGCCGCCATGATCGGCTGGTACGGCTGCGCCATGCTTTGCTACGTCACGCCCAAGGAACACTTAGGATTGCCCAACAAAGACGACGTCAAAACCGGCGTCATCACCTACAAACTAGCCGCCCACGCCGCCGACTTAGCCAAAGGTCATCCCGGTGCGCAGTATCGCGATAATGCCGTGAGTAAGGCGAGATTTGAGTTTAGGTGGGAAGATCAATTCAACCTCTCGTTAGACCCCGAGACCGCTCGTAGTTATCACGATGAGACCCTCCCCCAGGAAGGAGCTAAGACGGCGCATTTCTGCTCGATGTGCGGGCCGCATTTCTGCAGCATGAAGATAACAGAAGACGTCCGCAAGTATGCAGCAAAACAAGGACTCACCGACGCCGAAGCGCTGGCATCAGGCATGCAAGAGAAGGCGCGGGAGTTTGCTGCCACTGGAGCTGAGATCTACACGACCCCTTCTGCATCGGCTGAACCCGACCAGTAGAAGTCGACACCGCAGGTGAGCGTCGGCGGAACAGATGGTGCGACGCCTCAGCGAACAACAGCGCGAGCCTTTCGCCGCTATTCGCGGGTCAGGTGTTGGCGGAGAGTCGCGCGCTGCAATGGCGCGGCATCTACGTTCGGCGGTTGCGCAATCCAGCCGTCGTCGATCGCTTCCTTGTCCCTGCAACACCTGAGCCGTTGATCACGTGTGTGCTCGCGGGCTCAGCCGAATTTCGCGAACGCGATCCGGGCCTCGGCTGGACCACCCACCACATCAAGCGCCGCGATCTGTTCGTCACTCGTTCGCGGACACCATACGAAGTGAGCTGGCGTTCGCCGGCGGGACAGGAGATTGAAGGCATCAGCATCCATGTGGAGGTGCAACCGGTGACGGCGCTGCAGATGAGTATTCGCTCTGGACGCGCGGGCCGGAGACGAACGGCATCCTTGAGACGTGCGAGGAACTCGGGATCGGCTTTGTGCCTTACAGCCCGCTGGGCAAAGGCTTTCTCACGGGCGCGATGAATGAGAAGACAAAGCTGGGGAAGGACGACTCCCGCAGCACGCTGCCGCGCTTCACGCTGGAAGCGATGAAGGCGAACCAGGCGCTGGTGGACTTGTTAGGAACAATCGCGCAGCGCAAGCAGGCGACGCCGGCGCAGATCGCGCTCGCGTGGCTGCTCGCGCAGAAGCCATGGATCGTGCCGATTCCCGGCACGACCAAGCTGCATCGACTGGAAGAAAATGTCGGCGCGGCAGATGTCGAGCTCACGCCCGGTGATTTGCGGGAGATTGATGAAGCTGCCTCAAAAATTAAAGTTGAAGGCGAGCGTTATCCCGAATACCTCATGAAGACAGTTGGCCGCTGAGTTAATTGCAAGGAACATTCGCCCTATGACGCCACTTAGGGAATGGGAGAGCTTTTATGTGATTGTCGGCTCGTCGGCTTGGCGCGCTGATCGGATTACAATTTGTCGTAATCACGCTCATTACGGAACGGCCGCCGCTGCGAGTGGCGGAAGCCGGCGCGGCATTCTCCACCCCGAGCGTAGTGCATTTCGCGGTTGTTCTGCTAGTCTCGGCGATCATTAGCGCGCCCTGGAAAACTTTTGGCGCTGTGTCAGTCACCTGGGGCTTGTTAGGTGTGAGCGGCATCATCTACGCGATTGTGGTTGCGCGGCGCTTTCGATCACAGCAGGTTTACCGGCCTGTTTTCGAGGACTGGTTTTCTCACGTTCTACTGCCGCTGGCCGCGTATGCTTTGCTCGTCGTATCATCACTGGTGGCGCACTCGCATGCGACCGCTGCCCTATTTCTGGTAGGCGCCGCGACGTTGCTGCTGCTTTTCGCCGGCATTCATAACGCGTGGGACGCGGTCACCTACCACGTCTTTATCAGCCGGGGAGGAGAGCGGGAAGCCGAGGCCGAGCGAAAGAAGGATGAATGAGAACCAGCAACTCTGGAGAGCGGCGAGACCGTCGGGCAACTGATTAGCCGTGGTAGAGAATTATGCACGCAACTGTGATGTATGAAGCGCGCGACGTTCGGATCGAGAAGTGCCTGACCCGCGAAGGTTCCACCTATAAAACCTTCCAGCGTCTTGTTCGGGCTAGATCTTTCGCTGCGCTCAGGATGATGCAGAACCGATGGACGCGATCGTACGCGTGGCCCGGGCCTGCATTTGTGGGAGCGATTTGTGGCCTTACCAAAAAATGGAACTGTCGAAAACAGGCGTGTCATGGGCTACGAAGCGATCGGTTTCGTGGAAGATATGGGCGCCGATGTGCGGAAGGTGAAACGGCGCGATTTCGTCATCATGCCGTTCGCGTTTTCTGATGGCACGTGTGAGTTCTGCCATGATGGGCTTCAGACCTCATGTGTTCACGGTGATTTTCTTGGGACGATGCCGAACTTTTCGCGTATCGCCGCCGCATCGCGAATCGTTTGCGCCGGCCATCGATCTGCATGACGCGAGTCCCTCGCACGCATTGGGCC
>JBKPQR010000045.1:0-7843 GCA_046734175.1 Verrucomicrobiota bacterium
CGGTGAGTGTCTCATGGCCTCGAAACTTCCATGCGCTCATCATGCATTAGTGGTTTGCGCATTTGAATCGTTATGAGAAAGGCGAAGACGATCGCTGCCACAATATCGAGCCAGCTCGTATAGTTCCAAATGATCTCGATGTGCTCGACTACGCTGGGCGGGCGCGGTCCCTCCGGAATGAGCCCTAATGCCGCGAAGACCAGATCGACGATGATGCCGGCAAGCACCATCGACGTATAGACTGCTCCTAACTCGATTACGAGATTTGTGGAGGCGAACATGAACGCGAGAGCTGGAATCAGCGCGGCACCCTGCTGTATTGCGCTGCGTCCTGCGGCTGCGGCCGCGTAAGAGCACGAGCTGCTCGCGGCGCCGAACCCGGTGGCAAGCAACATTGTCTTTAGGTTCGTGCGTCCAAAGGCGCGGCTCATCTGCTCTTTGCTGACAAAGGTCTGGAGCCCGGCGGAAACCCCGAACCCCATCACCAGCGCCCAGAAGGTTTCCCACAGCATCACGAGGGCGTGATGCAGGGTCATGACGAACCAGTTCATTTCTTCATGCCTGTTTCCATCTCCCCAGCCACGCCGCCCATGTGCATGAGCGAAGGCCGGACCCGCAGGAACAGCTGAAAGGAATATGGCAGGTCTTTTCCGTAGTAGCGTTCCAGATAACCCGGCATGCCGTTCAGTGTAAACTGGCCCCCGAGTCCCACATCAATGCCGCTTCCGTGCGCGATGTCGCGCACGTAGCCGATGGTGTAAGCTGCCACGGCAAAAATTCTGTCGTGATCGGCGGCATCGAGCACCAGCTCGTGACCCGACTTCTCCACTCGTTCCCAACGTGCATAGATGGTGTCGCGGCCGCGCCTGAAATTCGTTTCCGCAAGCAGCGCATGTGTGGCGCGTTCGCCTGTGTTCCGGTCCTGCGCCCAGACAAGTGACGTGGACCAGTTTGCATCGTTGCCCAGAGGCATGTTGTATATAACCGACGCGCTCGTGCGATGTTGGTTCACATTGGGCTCGGGCGCTTCGGGGCTGTGCAGGTAGCCGTGAGAAACTTGCAGCGCGAGATTCGGTGTCGGATTCCATGAAACCCGGCCGCTGTAGGAATCGAAACGCGGACTGTCGAAATCGTACCGGTTCTCGTCCGGCTCGCGTCCGGTGAAGATGCTGCCTTCGAGCTTCACCGCCTTCCATGCGATGCCTGCGGTCGCCACGCCGAACGTGATGTGCGTCGAGTCTTCCCAGTGATGCCCGATTGGCGCGTCCGGGTTATCCATCGCGCTCGCCCGGTGCATGAAGCTCGGCGGCCCGAGCGCGGGCTCACCCGGATAGCCGAAGTAGATGTAGCTGGAGAAGTCATGGGCGAACTTGTGCGAGTAGCTCAGCGATAGCTCATCGAACAAATCGTGTGGGTGCTGCCGGTCATGCAATGGCTGATCGTGCCACGATTCGCCGGATTGAAGGAGCAAGGGGTAACCGCGTCCACCTTCCGTGAGCGGATCGAGACTTATCATGAAACGGGCGCCGAGCTGCGAGCTTTCATTCAGCGGATGCGAATACATGGCCATGAGCCAGTTCGGCATGTCGATGCGGTCGTCACCGCGCCGCGTGCTCGCATTAATGTAGCGCGGAAACGCTGCGCCGTGGAACATGAGCATGTCATCGCCCAGCATGAACATGTCGCCGTACATCGGCGTGGAGTCTGGCACCCAGGCTGTGCCGGAACTTTCGCGCGACATCGGGTCGGCGATGCTAATTGAGGATTGCATGGGCATTTGGTGGCCATCCATCTGCATGGCGCGCATTTCACCGCTGGCCATTTGGTGATCAGCATGGCCGTGCATCTCAGGCCTCGGCTGTGTTTCGCGCGATTCGGGTTTCGGTTTGCTTTTAATGGGCACCAGTTCCATGCCGCACTTCGGGCAATTCCCGGGCTTGTCGCTTACCACCTCCGGATGCATGATGCATGTGTACTCGGTGGCGGCGGCCAGGACGAAGGGCTTCGCCTCCTCGCCATGCAAGGGATGGAATGGAGCGAGTGCGGTGATCACTGCTAACAAAATATGAGTTCTCATCTTTTCCTCTGTTGGTTCATTGAGTTGAAGGCGCTCACGCCGTACAAGACGACGGCGGGCTTGTTCGGAACAGCAAAACGGCGGCGACACCTGCCGAGGGAGGAGGCGCCCGCTTAACTCAACGAAAGAGGAGGAGCGTGAGCGAGGATGCTCCGCTGAAGGACAAGCTCGGCGAAACTGCTCTGGCCCGGCGGACCGGTATCAGAAAACAAGGCAACACGAACCGCGTCGGAATCATCGACGTTGAGCGATGAAGTGAAAAACGCAACGCGTAGTCCGGTCCACGATGGATCCGCGAGCAACTTGGTTGGGGCGATCGGCGTGGCCTGTAAATTGTTGCAGCATGGAAGATCACTACAGCCATCCGGCTTCTGGGGCTTCCCCGGCTGATGTTTTGCGTGCATCGGGCAGTCCGACGGCATTCGGCTCTGTTCCGATTCGAGTGCGCGCGGAACAAACGACGCGAAGACGCAGTGGTTCATCCCGGCAAGCCACACCAGAGTCACTGCTGCAACCGTTACCAACCGAAAGCCTCGCCAAAGCATCAGCATCATTCTAGATGCGATATTGGGCATTGCCACTTTGAATAACGACGCGTCGTCCAGCGCGGCCAGGTGATTTACAGCGCGCGGCAACGCGACATCGTCCTCCTTTGTTCTCTTGCTTTCGGCAAAACCGCACAGATAATCAGACTGGCAATGGAGTTTGCCTTTCCGCGATTCGGGAAAACCGCCTGACCACATTCAGAGCTAATAACTCCTGTTAGCGCAGCGATGCGCGGCAGGAGTTTTATTATGCTGAGCTATCTTTGGGTCAGTCTCGGAGGCGCAATGGGAAGCGCGGCGCGTTTCTGGATTTCCGGCGCGGTGGCGCAACGCTACGGCGAGACGTTTCCGTTGGGAACACTCGTCGTGAACGTTACCGGCTCGTTCATCATCGGCCTTTTTGCGGCGCTCACTGATCCTGAGGGACGATTTCTCGCCAGCCCCTCCTTTCGGCAATTCTTCATGATTGGCATCTGCGGCGGCTACACCACTTTCTCGTCATTCAGTCTGCAAACCTTGAGTCTTACCCAGGATGGTGAGTGGTTTCGCGCCGGTATTAACGCCGTCGCATCGGTTGTCCTGTGCCTCGCCGCCGTCTGGCTCGGACACTTCTTCGTTTCAATGATTAACAGATCGTAAGGAGGACTATGCAAATCCCAGAAGACGCAATGCTCCTGCGCATTTTCATCGGCGAAAGCGACCGGTATCATCATCGGCCCCTTTATGAAATGATTGTGATGAAGGCGCGCGAGCGTCACCTCGCCGGTGCGACTGTGCTGCGCGGTCCCATGGGTTTCGGCGCGGCCAGTCGTATTCACACCGCGAAAATACTCCGGCTCTCAATGGACCTGCCGCTCGTGATCGAGATCGTCGACAGCGAAGAAAAGGTGAATGCCTTTTTGCCGGAGCTCGAAGAAATGATGGGCGGAGGGCTGGTTACGCTGGAGAAGATCAAGGTCATTCACTACCGGCCGGAGAAACCGGAGTAGTCGCCGATGCTGCAAAACATCTGGTTTGTCGCGGCGACTTGGATGGGGCTGGCCCTCCTCGCGAGATGAGAGCCCCCGAGATTCCCGACCAGATCGAAATCGTAGCAATCTGAGCTACTAATCTAGGAGGTTGCGAACGCGTCGGCTTTTTAAACGCCACGCACTTCTTAACTACTAACAACAATCCAAGTATCTCCGCGTTGGTTTCACTGATAAACAGGTTTACAAACGAATCATGAATAATGCCATCAAACGTTCGATCTTACGTTGTACTCACCTTATTCTTAGCATTCCGATACTCGGTTACATTTATGGTGACCCTTCGGAAATGCACGCAGTACGCCGGCGCGGTTCGCTTCGTCTTCGTTCCCGTGATTATCCTTTCCGGATTTTGGATGTATTCAGGCATCCTCTTCGCCATCGCTGGCGTTGCAGTATGGCTTGGTGCCTATTGCCTGGCTGGAATTGGGGCGGCCATCGTCAGCGAAGTCGCGCTGTTCATCACGCGGACGACTTGGTTGATGATTGGCGCGCGACGTTCGAAGTGATGACGCCTGGCCCGTCGAATGCATCCAACTCGCGAAGTTTCCCTGGGGCGGATCTGAGCACGATCACTTTTCCGTTGCGCTATTTTGCGGCGATCGAGCTGACGAGCGGTATGACAAACAGAAGATTGCTTTGGCAGGCACGTCGGCACGCGTGCGCGACCATACACCGTCGGGGGTTCATCGACTTCTACTCGACCGCGGCGAGCTGCTCTGCGATGCGTGTCCCCGCATGCATGAGTCGCTCACATTCATCAGCCGTAAAATCGTAGGGCGCTGCTTTGGAAATGCCGATGGTGCCCTTGAGCGACCCATCTGGGGCGATCATCGGAGCTGCAATTGATCCGGCCATGTTCGATTCGCCGACTGTGGGTTTGGCGGCGCCGCAGCTGTCCGTTTGCAGGTCACACGCTTGCACGGGCTCACGTCTCTTAGCTGCTAATCCTGCCATTCCTTTTCCAATCGGCACATCGCGCACTCTCAGGAGGACGAACTCGGGAATCCCGCGATGCGCTGCGAGCCTCAGCACACCGTTGTCAGCGTCGAGCACGTGAATTGTCCCACCATCGCAGCCGAATTCCCGGAGCAGTGAATCGAGCGCTGCCTCCAGGCTCGACGTCATGGGAGGGTTGGGCACCATGATTATTTCTTACGGATGATTGGCGAGAGTACCCCAGTGGCTTCGTGCGGAATGAGACTCGCTGGAAGTGTCATGACGCTGAAATCGTTTGATCGAGTTCTTCTCATCCGAGAAAGCCAGTTATACTCTCCTTGATCCTCTCACCGAATCGGAAGCGGGCCGGCCCGAAAGAGAGCTTGGGGCGTCCAGATGCGCACCTTCTTCTACGCCCATATTGAGGCGGTAGACCAATTCGCCTCCGAGCCAGCCGGAGAAGAGCGCGAGCAGGACTCCGATAATTCCCAGGGAAATATCGAGCAGATCAGGAGCGGCTGGATTTGGCCGGCGCAATAACCAACTCACGATGAACAAGCCAGCTACGACGACATTGGTGATCCCATGCATCAGGCCCACCGTTTTGGCACGGGTGCCGTCGGGGATCTTGAGCCAATCAATCAAGCCGAATACCGCGGCCAGTAATGCCCCGATGATTCCGGCGGCAATAATCCAGTATGAGACGTCAGCCCAATGACCGTTCTTGGTAAACCAGTAGATAAGGTCGAAAATCACCGCCACCGGAAATAGCCCGAGCGGAAAAACGATAAGCATCGGGTGAATAGGATGACCCAGAGAAGTTGCCTGTGCTTTCATACTCTGTCCTCCTTCGGTTCTGTTGAAAAGTTAGCGGGAGTACACCGTCGCGACTTCCACTTGAAAACAAGGCAATTCACACAATAAGTCAATAAAACATTTGATTAACCCAGGCTGCCTGTTCGGTGTCGTTGCGAGACAATTTGGATGAAGCTCCAAGCCTGCCGTGGCTGATCTCTGGAGAACACGCGCGGGCAAAAATTCTCGCGCTTCTCCACGAGCTCCGCGCACGCGCGGATGACCGACCCGGAAGCCGAAAATCGGGTGCGGACTCTGTCAGCAAAAACGGATGTCGATCTGCGGGATGCGGCGCCCCTCGCGCGCGTCCACGCCGCTCTCTGTAATTTCGGCCAGACCGGTCATCGCGTCCCGACCGCTCTCATCCTCAACAGGGTTCCACGTTATCAAACCGTATTCAGCGAGCTGAGCTAGCGCGTGCAGCCAGGCGCGTTTGTCTATTCCAGCAGGTGGCGCGATCGCCCCCTCGAGAGCGCCAAAGGGCAGTGGCCCTTCATCGCGGCGTTCGAAGAGCAATTGTAAGAGGCGGCCACGCACAATTGAATCTTTCATCGGCTCTTCACTATGGTCTGGCCTGCTCCGCTCACAACTGATTCCTTGTGCTGCGGGCAAAATAGCGATTGTGTTCCTCTCAAAAACGGCGATAGTGCCGGGCAATTGGATCTTATCTGTTTGTTCGTAGCGTGGTAGATCGTCAGGTGAGCTTGTCTCATTGGTGATTTGAAACCCGACTCTCGGGAACGGCTCTGTAGCTGCAGGATTACTCCAACAAATCACAATGAAACTATACGTAGGAAATCTCTCTTTTGAGACTACCGAAAACGATCTTCAGGATCTTTTCGACCAACACGGGCAGGTCAGCGAAGTCGCGCTTATGACTGATCGCATGACTGGCAAATCGCGAGGCTTCGCCTTTGTCACCATGAACGACAAGGCGCAGGCCGAGGCCGCGATGGCGGCGACGAACGGCAAGGAACTCAACGGACGCACGCTCAGCGTGAGCGAAGCACGTCCGCCCGGAGACCGTCCCCGCCCACAGGGCGGCGGAAACCGCTCTTACGCCGGCAATCGCCGGTAGATCGATTCAAGCGACCGGCCCTGGCTACTCCGGGGCCGGCTGCTTTCAATTTTTCGATGCAATCAGAAAAAGCGCTCGTGCTGGAGGGAACAATTCGGACGGTGTTGCCGGGCACGATGTTCCGTGTCGCGCTTGCCAATCAACATTTGGTGCTGGCGCATATTTCGGGTAAAATGCGGAAACGATTCATCCGCTTAACAATCGGCGATCGCGTGAAGCTGGAGATGTCACCGTATGATGTCGACAAGGCGCGAATCGTTTATCGGATCGGCTAAATGCGCTATTATTTCGACAAACCGCGCCCACGTAAAGCAACCGCCACGGTTGTTATCAAGCGACTTCTCGTTAGGTGTCCGGCTACTTCGAAGCTGACTGAGACCGGCCAGACCGTGGACGAGCAGTTATGGCCTGCCACTAGAATCGGCGCGAGCAAGTTCACCTGCCCCCATTGCCGGCAGGTCCATAGTTGGACGAAAAAAGACGTGGTTCTCGCGCGCTGACTCGCTTCGTTCCTGCTTCTTCAACTATAGCAATGGCGTTTCGCATCCCGTTCGAGCGAGTTAATTGGGAAACCAGCTCATTCCTTATCGGGACCGTTGTCCTCACACTCACGGCCGTTCCTCTCTACCTTTGGCGCTTTGGGCTCGATTGGTTCCAGGTCGGCCTTTTCGTCGTTTTACTTTTAGCCACTGGGTTCAGCATCACGCTGGGCTATCATCGTTTGTTCTCGCATCTGGCTTTCCGGGCCAGGCTTCCAGTCAAACTCTTCGTCCTTATTTTCGGCTCAGCCGCGTTTGAAAATTCCGTCCTCATGTGGGCGAGCGAGCATCGGCGCCACCACAAGCATGTCGATCACGAAGAAGATCCCTATGACATTACCAAAGGCTTTTTCCATGCGCACATCGGATGGCTTCTATTTAAACTCTTACCACAACCACCATTTGATAATGTAGCTGACTTAAAGAAGGACCGGCTGGTGATGTGGCAGCATCGCTACGTCCACTTACTCGCAGTTCTCGTTAGCTTTGTTCTCCCGGCATTGCTGGGCGCGCTCTGGAACGGCTGGGCCGGCGCGCTCGGAGGTTTTCTCATTGCCGGAGTGGCCAGGGTCGTGGTGGTGCAGCACTGCACGTTCTTTATCAATTCGGCGTGCCACACCATTGGGCGCCAGCCCTACTCCACGCGATGCAGCGCGCGCGATTCGCTTCTCATGGCACTGTTCACCTTTGGCGAAGGTTACCACAATTTTCACCACGAATTTCAGCATGACTATCGCAACGGCGTGAAACCGTGGCAGTGGGACCCGACGAAGTGGACAATC
>JBKPQR010000046.1:0-33821 GCA_046734175.1 Verrucomicrobiota bacterium
ACGACGTCAAGAAAGCCCACCCGGGCATCGCGCGCGACTCGGCGACCAGCCAAACCTCTTGAGCTTAGAAACGTCCTTGTCCCAATCGACTTTTCTCCGCCGTCAATGGCAGCAGTCGAGTTCGCCCTGCCCCTGATCAGCCGCTTCGGTGCCAATCTGCACCTGGCCCATGTCTTTGAACCGGGTTATCCGCTTAGCAGTATGGTGGCGCTTCCACTTGTCGTGCCGCAGCTGCAAGTCGGCCAACGCGTCAGGCGCCATCTCAAGGATGTCGCGAAGAAATATTCGGTAGAGTTGCGGCCCGGCAACACTCACGCCGCCCGGGGGAAACCGTTCGCGGAGATTTGCCGCCTCGCGCGCGATCACGAGATCGACCTAGTCGTAATCGCGACGCGCGGAAATACCGGCCTGAAACATCTTGCGCTTGGCAGCACGGCGGAGCGCGTCGTGCGCTACTCACCTTGTCCTGTCCTTGTCCTGCCTCAATCTGGTCGCAAGCCAGTCAGTGGACATAATGGAAAAGGTCAGCGCCCAGTTGGTTTCAAGCGAGTCCTCGTCCCAACGGATTTTTCAGACTGCTCGATGAAAGGTCTGGATTACGCTGTTGCTCTGGCCAGGCACTTTGATGCGGAGCTTGTGCTACTAAATTCGGTCGCGATACAGTATTACGTCACGAGCGACGAATACGCGCGCTACGATTACCCACAACTACTCCAGGTGAGTGAACGAGTTGCGCGGGAGCAAATGGACAAGTTGGTTCGCAAACTCGCTGCCGAAGATGTCCACGTAGAATCATTGGTAGAAGTCGGGCATGCCGGCCTGGAAATCTGCGCCGCCGCGGAAGCTCAGCGTGCCAATCTCATTGTGACTTCCACGCATGGAACTACCGGACTGAAACACGTGCTACTTGGCAGCACGGCTGAATACGTCGTTCGCCACTCATGTTGTCCGGTGTTGGTTGTGCCTGCTCGTCAACGACCCTTTCTTCCAGCAACAAAGCGCAAAAATGAAAAGTCGACTTAGTCTAATTGGGCTAGTCATCATGGCGGTGGTGAGCAGCAGCGCCACAGCGGCAATACCGCCTCAAGCGCAGCCGGCAGTAAAACCGCTGACTTATCAGAATGTTCTCGTCCATTTCAAAGCTGCGAAGTTTAAGGCTACCGAAGTGCAGAAGCGTTGCACTGTTTTCTTCGAAGGAGAATGGAAGACTGCAAACATCTACGACTACTGCCTCATCGTCGTGGAAAACTCCGACGAAGACCTGCAGGTTACCTTCTACCTCACTGACGCGCACGAAATGAACTGGATTACGGAGTTTTTGGACGCACCGTTTTTTGCACAAAGTGAAACTGAGAAGTTATTCGATCTCATGAATGCTGGACACGACACGAACAGCAAAGCAATCGGACGTTTTCGCGTTGACTATCATCACTGGCAGCCGAGACACGCCGACATTTACGTTTTTAGTTTCACACCAACTGGCCGTTCCAGGTAAATTTCTGCGCCGAAAGATCGCGAGGCGAGGCTTACGAAACCAGCAAATACCGCGAGTTCTGCCCTCGGAACATCAGCACAACGTGCAGACGAAATATTCCTCGAAGGCCCGCGTCCGCGCCTCGACGAATTCCTTACCCTATTACGCGTGCTCCGCGATTTTCTGCGCGGATTCCGCGTTCTTCATTTTGTCGGCCCCTGCGTGACTGTTTTTGGTTCAGCACGCGCAAAGGAGGGGACTTCTCACTACGAACTCGCGCGCGAGATGGGTGGGGCAATCGCCGGTCTCGGTTTCACGGTTATGACCGGCGCTGGTCCTGGGATAATGGAAGCTGCGAATCGCGGCGCCAAAGATGTCGGCGGACGCTCAGTTGGTTGCAGCATCGAACTAGCCGCAGAACAGAAGGCGAACGATTATCTGGATCGCTGCGTGAAAATGCATTATTTCTTTGTCCGCAAAGCACTGCTCATCAAATATTCGTACGCTTTTATTGTTATGCCCGGCGGGGCGGGGACGCTGGACGAATTATTCGAAGCGCTCACCCTCATTCAGACGGGCAAAATCAAAAGCTTTCCCATTGTGATCATGGGAACAGCGTATTGGAAGGAGTTGATCGATCTCATCAACAAAATGGCAGAGTTCGGCATGATTAGCGACAGAGACGTCAGCTTGGTTTACGCTACGGATTCAGTTCAGCAAGCTGTCGAACATATTCGCAGCAAAGCCATCGAGCCATTCGGCTTGAAGATCAGGAAGCGGATCCGAAAGCATTTTGCTTGGCTCGGGGAACGTGCTTTGCGGAGCAATGGCATATCATCCCCTAACTCTTAACGGGTTTCGATAACCCACGACCACGCGAACTAAGGAAGGTCTGCATGCGCTGAGAGTTCCGTCGCGACGGGATGACCTTAGGGGTCTAACCCCAAAACTGGCGTTTAGTTGTGACGTTCGTTGTGAGTTGAGTCGCTGTGTGGCACTTCATGGGCGGAAAGCGGTGAGGGAGGGATTCGAACCCTCGGTATTACCGCGGTCGCCGCGCGGCTTAGATTTTCTCTCCCTGTAGCATGCACACCAACGGGCGGGCTACGCCCCTACGGAAATTCGCGTGTTCGACAGCGATTGAATGTCGCACAGGTAATCGCGGCTGAGAATGTGCGCGGAGTGGGTCCAGCAAACAGCAAATGCCAGGAAGCTGCCGGTCAGGAAAAACGTCAGCAGCATCTACCCGACCGTGCGCATCGGGTGAGACTCACACCGTGCGTTGTTTGTCATTTTTGCCTTGTTCCTTCCCTCCCGTGCAAATCACTGAAGATTGAGGCAACCAGCTACCCGCACAATCGCACGCGCTGATTCCGGCTACTTTCGATCGTTCGGTGCCGATGACGTTGACGTGGAGGTAATATCGTCAGCAGCCGCGTTCTTGTAGATTTCTTTAACGCGCCTTTCCTCGTCATTATCGCGGGTGTGAACCGCGACGAGGTAATTGCCGCTCCTGAGCTTCTCCTCGTAAAGCTTCGCCTCCACTTCCGGAATTCCAAGGCCAATGAGACCGCCCACGACGCCCCCAGTGGTTCCTCCCAAGGCAGCACCACTCAAGGCTGCCATAATGGGGCCAGCAGCGATGAATGGTCCCAGGCCGGGAATGGCGAGAGTCCCGATACCGGCAAGCAGACCAAGGACACCACCCGTGATACCACCCGCTGTTGCGCCGGTAGCTGCACCTTCGGGCGCTTTGGTCGCTTTTACGTGACCGATGTCATGACTGCCGCCCGTCTCGGGCATAAGCACAGAGATTTCCGACGTGGGAAACCCTGAGCTTTGGAGCCGCTCCACGATTTGTTCCGCCTGGGACCGGGACTTTGCTATACAAAAGACTGATGTTTTCGCCATATTTCTCTCCTTCAATTACTTCGTTTTCTTTCCCTGTTTTACCTCAAGCTGATTATCTACGCGAGCACTGCCCGCATTCGCTTTAGCCAGCTCTTCCACTCTCGCTTTTTCCTGTTCTGACTTGACCGGACCACGGAGTGTGACGACTCCGTTTGCGTTGATAACTTTCACGTTCTTCGCCTTGTTACTGAGTGAGCCGTCTTTGACGAGGGCGCGGCGAATAGCAGCAGAGATATCGATGTCTGCCTTGCTATTCGATTGATCCCCCGAGGTTTGTGTTTCGCCCGAGCGATCGCGACTGTTTATGGCTGTATTGTCAGCCGGCGTCGCCGTTGGGCTTTGATCCTGCGCCCACGTCGAAACAGTCAAAACGCCAAGACAGAATGCAGATAGGATAATTCGTTTCATAACATTAGCGGGCACACCAACCCCGTTAAGGAGGAAACGCAGGTGGTCCCGCGAACGGTTCTCTTTTTTAATATGCAGCTGCAGCCGTTGTGTGGTCCACGGTGTTTTTGCCGCAGTGTGCTGAGCATTTGAGTCCGACCGATGCGTGGGTGACGAACTTTCAATCATGCGCACACGCACGCTTCCCCCCAACTCGGCAGCCGCTCTGAATGGGATTTGGGCGGTTCTCCTGCTCGGCTTCGTCATTGCGGCGCTCTATTTTGGGCGTACCGTCTTCGTCCCCATCGCTCTCGCCGCGCTGATCACGTTTCTGCTCTCGCGGCCGGTCAGCTTTCTCGAAAAATGGATCGGCCGCGTGCCGTCGGTTCTAGTGTGCGTGATTTGCGTATTCACGATCATCGCCGGAGCCGGCTGGATGGTTGGTCACCAGGTTGTTGATCTCTCGGGCAAGCTCCCGGCTTATCAGGCGAATATCGAGCGCAAAGTGCGCAGCCTGCGAGTGCCTGCTACCGGCAGCCTCGCGCGCCTCACGTCGAGCGTCGACGCCATACAAAAAGAAGTCGTGAATGCGGCTCCGACCGCGCCAGGGAGCCCGGAAACACCTGGTCGGTCAGCCGCTAAACCGGTGCCAACGCCAGTTCCGGTGAAAATCATTGAAGGTCGTAACACTGTCCCGCAGTTGCTGCAGGAAAGCGCTCCACATTTCTCGCCCAGGCGCGTAGCCGCAATCGCCTACCAGGGTCCCAGCGGCAAACGTAGGGTGCTGTCGGGCGTCGGCGCGCCCCGAATAACCAATAACCATTTACCGGCAGCGCCAGCTCCGCCCCCTAAAAACGATTGCAGAAACAGAGAAGGCCTTGGGCTGGGCGAGGAGGTGTTACTTTTCGAACACTTTTTTAACGTCGCCGACTTTGTCCTGGACTTTGCCTTGCCCCTTTTCGGCGGTGCCTCTATCGCGCAGATCCGGATTACCGATGGCTTCGCCGGTCTTTTCTTTCACCGTGCCCATCGCCCTTTTACCTGTTCCCTCTGCCTTATCTTGGTTCCCTGAGTTCATACCTGTACTTCGTCTCTGGTTCAGCTCGAGGTCGCAAGGACCGACAACCATTAACTGATAACCGGTAACGGCAGCGCCAGCTGCGCCCCATTCACGATCAACAGATAACCGGCCACGCGCAGCGATGCTGCGTCACCGCTTCTCCGCCAAAATCTCATACTAGCGTAGCCGCGCGGCGTGATCATAGATAGCTGAGGCGACAACCAATTCGTCCACGCCTGTTTCTTCCACGAGTCGCTCCAGGTCGGGGCGGACCGCTTCACCCGAGCCGACGAATGAGCGGTTGAGCATGGCGGAAGCCTTCTCTTTTTCGGGTGGCGTCCAGAAGGTCTGGGATGAACAAATGCGAGATCAACGATTGAAAGACCGGATATGTGGAAAACCGAACTACTAGCTCGCAGCGAAGCAGCGTCAGCTGCCTTGCTCTCGCTCTGAATCGCTGATCATACTGCCGCCGCAGTGCGGGCACTCCCAGTCGCGCCCTCTGAAGTAAGCGCGAGAGTTGGTGATCTCTTCCCCGCAGTTCTGGGAGGTCACCGTTACGTCATCCTCTTCGGACATCTTCAATGTTTCAATTCAGATCGCGCCCTTCGTTAAACGCAATCGTGCGCTCGAGACTTCCATCTTCGTCATAGATACGCAGCTCGGCCCGATGAAAAGCTATCCGCTGTATCCCATGATCGATCGCCTGCTGTTTCCTCGCAAAAGAGTTATGCACACCTTCCCCTCATCCGCCTCCCACGCGCCCAAACGCTCGAACTTAATCGTGATTACTGTGTGCGACGCTGCCATGGCGCACCATCGCCCGTTTCCGCTTCTCCCACGAGCGAAATCTTGCCGCGCTTAGCTTCCCCTCTGGCTTCTGAATCCCTCAAATACCAATAACTGTTAACCGATAACCCCGCAACGAAGTCGGCTTACTGATATCTATCACTCGCGCTGAAGAGCTAGCGCTTCTTCTGGCGGTGCGTTGCCGTAGCGCGCGCGACATGTGATCTCGTCTTGTCCGTGTTCGTGATAGCTTCAGTGTGGCGATGCCGGCGTGGGGACATCGCTTGACCAAGGCCGGTCACCCGCCGAGTCCGCTTTCTTCCCGGCAGCCCCGACTTTTATTACTGTCCTGCGGCGTGCTCAGCAGCGCGCGGACGTCCAGGGTTTAAATAATCCGCAGCAAAGCTGCGTTCGCTTCGTTCACCTGCGTGGAATTCTGCCGTTTTATTATGCGAGATCCTCTCTTGTCGGCGGCCCTTCCACCCAGTTCACGTCCCAGGCACCATCTACCGTGATGAAAATCAGGCTTCCTGTGGAAAGCCAGGCTTCATGCACCATTTTGGCCGGCATATAAATTAAATCCGCCCACTCCGAGCTCGGCTTTGTGCCCTTCACACGCGAACGTGGCGGTCCCCTCGATCATGGTGTGCGTTTCGTTAGCGGTGTGCCAGTGCTTACGAACGTGAATCGCTTTGGGAGCGCGAATCAGCAGCTGCGTCGCTTTGGTCGCGGGATCGACATGCAGGGTACAGATCTGCGGCGATTCGGCGCCGAGGTCGGGTAAAAATTCCATTTCGCATCGGGCAGTTTTGCAAACATCGCCGCGCTACTCGCAGGTGAGGATCCGGCCGTTGGCTCTTCGTTATCCGTCGCCGACACCTGAATAAGCGTCAAAAAGCAGGGCTGTCCCGCAAACAAGTGCGCGTGGCGTAGTGAAGCCCGGTCTTCGCATCGGTTAGGCGACGATAAAAAATTAAGCTCGACATCGGTAAACGTTGCCGCGCATTCTTCGACTGAAACAATCTGATTTGACTGCAGGGGCGAGTTTCTCCCGGTGTCTCTGTTCTCTGTCACGGTTGCGGCTCTGACAAAAGCCGACCGGGAGAACAGAAAGCGATTCCCTATGCATCGTGCGACTCCTATCAATCCCGCAACTCTGCCCGCGCCAAATAATCAGCCGGTCGCCCTTGTGGCGCTGCTATCCTGTCGTCCTCCTCATGTTCGGCTTGTTCGCGCTTTCGCCAACGGCGCAGCTTAGGCCCGAAATATCCTCATGCCGCCGCCTTTGGTTCCGCGCGTCGCGCTGCTTTCTCCAGCCGCCCCAGTTCTTCGATGCAGCGCTTTTCCCATGTAGCCGCCGCAATGACGGTATTAGGGTCGTTACTGCGCTCGATTAGGCGGGCGTGATCCGGCATTGCCTCAGTGACTTTGGTTTGTGGTTCCATTTTCTCTCTCCCTTACGAGGAGATTCCCGTATTACGGCAAGAAAAATCTTGCAAATATTTTTCGCTTTCGTTATACGGAGATGCGCAGACCAGAGATGAGCCAGTTTTCCAACCAGTTTCAAACGGCACTCGAGGAAGCGGGGCTTTCTCAGACCGACGCTTGCGAGAAGACGAAGATTTCGTCCGCTCAAATGAGTCGCTACGTGAGCGGGGAGAATCGGCCGGAGCAGGATTCGCTCGAGCTACTGCTGAAGCTGTTCGACGAGAGAAACCGGACGGCGCTCTTGCTGGCTTATCTGAATGACGACATCCCGGCAAAATACCGGCGTCTCGTCGCGGTGACGCCGGGGGAATCGTCCAGAAGAACGGCGGAAGAGCCGCCACTATACCGCACGCAAATGCCGCGTCGGCTCCGTGCCGCGCTCGATTTCGTGGGGGAGCGTTCTATTGATGATGAGCGCGCTGCCACCGTTCTGATAAATACGGCCGACCTGCTGAAAGGGACATCCGGGCAATGAACGCGACCAGCTACGCGATTCTGCATGTGGTTTTCGGCGCGATCGCGGTCTTTCTCGCTATCTGCTGGATCATTTTCCCGTTCATTGTCAGCTCGAAGTGCAATGTCCTGATACCCGTGGGGAGAGCGATTCTGGTGGAACTCCGCAAGAATGCGGAGACGACTGAGCGGATCCGCTCAGCCCAAAACGAGACGAACCGCGGGATACAATACTTGGTCGATACGGCAGCGCTGGCGCATCGGGCGGACGCAGCGCGGGAAGAAATCGAGGCGTGAAGGGCAAGCCTGCCTTCATCATTCGCCAAGGCAGCTCAATCGTTCGCGTTTACAAATTTAAAGACGGCAGGTTTTGTCTTTATTATAGGAAGCACGCGGGCGCGCCGCCGAAACGTGAGACGGTGACGGGTGAAAAAAATGCGCGGGGGAGAGCGCTGGATGTGGCGCTGGCGCTGGCTAACGGTCGCGCTGACGTGCTGGAATTAACGAGCGCAGATCGCGATTCGTATCTGCACGCGAAATCGCTTTTGCCTCCGGGCGTGCCGCTGCATGTGGTCGTAGAAGAATGGCTGACCCTAAGAAGGGAGAAAGAGCGCGCTTCCTCATGTCCGGCATCGGAGCGAATCGTGCGCGAGCTCCTCGACACTCTGGCTGATCGGACGCGGAGCGTTCGGTACATAAAACCGCTTTCTCGTGATCTAAGCCGAGTGGCGCTGGCGTTCCCGCATCTCGACCGCGTAACAGAGGACGAATTCCGCGCCTGGCTGCGCGCGCTCAAAGGCCGGGCGGGCGCTCAACTCGGCGCGCGTCGGCGCGATAATATGCGCGATGCCGCGGTGCGGCTGGCCCGTTTCGCCCGATATAAGAATTACCTGGAGGACCGGAAGAGCGCGTTTGAAAAAGTGGAGCGCATTTGGGAGGGTGCGGACGTCGAGACGTTCGCGCCCGAGGAACTCTCGCAGTTTTTGGAACATATCAACGCCCGATGGAAACCGTGGCTTTTGATCGCAGCATTCGCCGGTTTGCGCACGAGCGAGATCCTCCGGTTGGATTGGTCATCAGTTAAGTTCGAGCAGCGCGTGATCGCCGTATCGCGAAAGGTGGCACGCAAAATCCGCATCAGCCGGCTGGTTCCTATCTCGGACAATCTTCTCGCGTGGCTGACGCCATATCGGGACCGCATCGGACGGCTTTATGCGAACAACAACGAGAAGACGCTCGAACGCGCTCTGGAGCGGGAGCTGGATCGGCTGGGCAAAGCTGTCGGCATTAAATGGCGGCGGAATGGGCTGCGGCATTCATTTGGGAGCAATCGCTTGGCGATCGTGAAAAGCTTTCATCAGGTGGCGCTGGAGATGGGCAATTCGCCGGCGCGCGTGCGCGAGAATTACAACGACCCAAAGAGCGAAGCGGAAGGCTTGCGCTACTTCTCAATCACGCCGCCGGAGCAAGTCCACAACATCCTCCCCCTGGAATTTCGATGAAATCTTTCACGTTTTTTTCACGCGGGCGGGTATTTGACGCCTTTTCCCCTCGTAAGTCGGATGGGTTCGAATCCCACCCCCTCCGCCAGTAAGATTTGCGAATTTCGATTGCCGATTTGGTTGAGGCGCTGCTTCGCCGAAGTTTTGTTTGCGATTTGCCCTGCGGACTTCGCCGGTTTTGCCGCCGACAATTTCGGCAAAGTAAGACAATCTACGATGAGCGCCTTGCCTAGGCGCTTCTGGTCGCGGCGCCTTCCTCGGCCAGTATGATGTCGTCCAGCGACAAGTTCCGTGACCGGATGGCTGCGCGGTTCTGCCTCGCGCAGAACATTCGCGTGCCCGGGTGACATCTTGCGCAAAGCCGCGACGGCCGATTCCGCGTGTGACCCCTGAATGTAACCCATCACTGCATTCAGCAGCACGGCAGCGAGAATTGAGTTTTGCTTCATACGGGAGCGCTTCATCACGTTCGAGTCGCACCCGCGCCTCCGCATCGCTCAAGTCACACCCGCGCATCAGGGCCAGTCCGACCATTACCTTATTAACCAGCTGTTCTTACGGCAGTTTAGAATTCGGCTGGATCGCAGCGCGACCGATTTTTCGATTGCCCAATTCTTAACGCAGAGGTCGTCGAGGACGCAGCGAAAAGAACCACAAATACCTCCGCCGAACTTTTCACGCGTCTGACGATCCCGGTACACGACCGTTATTGCGCGCGAGACCAGACTTCGTATGAGCGATTTTATTCGCTAGGATGCTGAAATGAATTTTGCGCGGGCAAAGAGCGATCGCGTTTTGGTGGTCGGTATTTTCCAGCGTCCGGAAATCGGTCGCGGCGTACTCAGCAATCTCGAGCGGGTCGGGTTTCACCGCGCGGCCGCCATAAATGCTTCGGGCGTGGGCCGAAGGCAAATCGAAAAACGTCGTGTTCCAGTTGTTGGCGCAGCGGTTGCCGGCGCCTCGATTAGCCTCGCGTTGGCACTGGCAGCATTAATCTTTTCGCGGCGCGGAATTCTGACTAGTCAACCCCCGGATGTGCTGGCGCTCTTCCTGGCTGCGTTCGCGTTAGGGGGCGCTCTCGCCGGCTGGATTCTCGTCCGATCGCTTCAGCAGCATGTAGATGCAGCGAGGCTGACCCGTTGCGCGCGCACGATCCTGCCGGACGAAACGATGGTCGTGGCCGAGGCCGAGGCCGGCCGAACCGCTGAGGTGCTGTCGATTTTGCGGGATGTGGAAGCCGAGGCACCCGTAACCTTCGCTTTTCAATCGGCGCCGCCGTTTCCCTTCGATGCCAGCGCACGGGCGCCAGGTCAGGAGCGACCTCCGAGCCAGCGTCTCGCGGAAAACGCGGCCAATCTCGCGCATTCGATTTCGGTGAGCCGCGAAATCCGGTCACGCGGGCCTTCCTTTCTGGATCGCCTGAGCGAGATCGAACGCGAGCTGGAATGGGCCAACGCGAGTCTCACCGTGTCGGCGGAAGTGCACCATGCCTTTACCCTTTCGGCAGAGTGGTTGCTCGATAATGCGTACTTGATTCGGGAACAGGTAACCGGTCTCCGGCGGAGTCTCCCGCAAAGATCCTATGGGGAACTCCCACTCATCGCGAGCGGCCCGGATGCGGGCTCGCCGCGCGTTTACCGTCTCGCTTCGGAATTGGTGACGGAAAGCGGCGGCGCCTTGGAAGCGGACATTATCCACCGATATTTGGCCGCTTTCCAGGAAGTTACGCCGCTAGACATTGGAGAGCTCTGGGCTCTGCCGCTGATGTTGCGATTGCAGCTGCTCGAATCGGTGCGCGCCCTCGCTCTCCAGGTCGAGCGACAACAAAGCGAGAGTGAGGAAGCAGATTTTTGGGCCAATCGGCTGATTGGCGCTGGCCGGCGCAGTGCGGCGCGCTTGGTCAAAATGATGGAGGAATTGATAGAGCGCTATCCCGAGCCGAGCGCGCATTTTGCAAGCGAATTAATCGCGCATCTTTACGATGAAGAAACGGCGCTCCCGCTGGTGAGCGGCTGGCTGGAACGCACGCTGCGGGCGCCTCTCCTGGAAATCGTTCAGCAGGAACATCGGCGCCAGGCTGTGCAGCAAACCGCGCTCACCAATGTGATCACCAGTTGCCGGCGGCTGGCCCAGGTGCAATGGCGGGAACTTTTCCAGGCGATCAGTTGGGCCGAGAGCGAGTTGGCAGCTGACCCCGCCGGAGTGTATTCCCGCCAGGATTTTGACACGCGTGACCGTTGCCGCAGCGCGGTGGAGGAAATCGCGCGCTGGTCGAAATGTCCGGAACAGAAAACCATCGACCAGGCACTCGCGCTGGCCAAGGTCGCCACGGAAGAATTCGCACGGAATGTTGCCTATTATTTGATTGATGCTGGCCGGCCGGCGCTGGAGCAGGCCACGGGCGCAAGAGTTCCGCTCGCGGAACAGGCGCGGCGGGGGCTGCGAGCCCACGCGACCGGCGTTTATTTAGGTAGCGTTTTCGTCTTCACGGTCGCGATGGTGGCGGCGCCGCTTTTTTTTATCGCCGCATCGGCCATCCCCGAAATCACGCGCGCGCTGCTGGGATTTCTGCTGCTCGTGCCTGCGAGTGAGCTGGCGGTGCTGGCGATCAACTACTTCGTGACATCGTTCCTGCCGCCGCAGGCTTTACCGAAGATGTCCTTCAAAGAAGGAGGCATTCCCGACGATTGCCGAACTTTGGTGGTCGTGCCGACATTGCTCACCACTCCGTCCGCAATTCAGAACGAGCTCAGCCGCCTGGAAATCCGTTACCTCGGGAATACGGACAGGAATCTGCGCTTCGCGCTCCTGACCGATTTTGCCGACGCTCCGCAGGAGAACATGCCTGAGGATGCTGAGTGCATCGACATCATGGCTCGCGGGATCGAGGAATTAAACCGGCGGCACGGATCAGGCCGCTTCTTCCTTTTTCATCGCGAGCGCACGTGGAGCGAGAGCGAGCAACGCTGGATCGGGTGGGAGCGCAAGCGCGGCAAGCTCGAGCAGCTCAACCGCTTCCTCGTCGGCGAATCGGCGCCCGAGTTGAAGGGATTTCTCCATGCGGGCGATCGCGCGCAGCTCGAGCGCATTCGGTTCGTAATCACTCTGGATGCCGATACTCAACTGCTCCGCGAAACCGCCCGGCGCATGATCGAAACACTGGCCCACCCGCTAAATCAGGCGCGCCTTTCGCCCGATGGCCGCCGCGTCGTGCGCGGTTACACTATCATTCAGCCTGGCGTCAGCGCCTCGCTGCCGAGCGCGACAGCGACATGGTTTTCGCGCATCTTTGCTGATCAGCGCGGGATCGATCCCTACACGCATGCCATTTCCGATGTTTACCAGGATTTGGTCGGCGAGGGGAGTTATCATGGCAAAGGCATCTACGAATTGCGGACCTTTCATCGGCTGTTGTCAGGACGCTTTCCAACGGCGCACTTGCTGAGTCACGATCTGCTGGAAGGCAGCTTCGTCCGGGTGGGGCTGGCGAGCGATATCGAGTTGCTCGATGTCTTTCCCAGCAGCTACATCGCGTGGTGGAGCCGGCAGCACCGCTGGATTCGCGGCGACTGGCAGATCATTGATTGGATCAAGTCGCGCGTGCCCGTGGGCGGCGGCCGGGTTGAACCGAACCCGCTTTCCGCTTTTAACCGGTGGAAAATTTTCGACAACCTGCGCCGCGGCCTGGTGCCGCCGGCGATGGTGGCTCTCCTCCTGGCGGGCTGGCTTCTCACGCCCGCCCCGATTCTTTGGAGCTTGCTCATCGTTGGCTTGTTCATGTGGTCTGTTTTCAATTCTTTTCTTAGCCTCGTCTTCCATCCGCCGCCGCCCGGCACGCGCTTCTGGCGTGAGCCACGAGATCGGTTTCTCCGCTCCCTCTTTACCATGATTTTCCTGCCGGACTACGCGGGCATGGTGGTCGATGCCGTCCTTCGCGTCGCCTATCGACGCATCAGTTCGCACAGGCTGCTGCTTGAATGGGAGACGGCGCAGGATGCTCACCAGCGCGCAAAAAATCGACAACGGCAGTTTGTGCTCACCCGGCTTTGGATTCCGGCCGTTTGCGCGCTGCTTTTCGCCGCGACGATCTGGCGTGGACCCACCGCGATTGGGGCCATGACTCCCTTCCTCCTCTTGTGGGCAATCTTCCCCATCGCGGTGGTCCTGATCGATCGGCCGGCCAAGAGCTGGCGCGGCGGAGTTCTAACTGCCGACGACCGGCGCTTCCTGCGCGCTGCGGCGCGGCGGACCTGGAGATACTTCGATGAGTTTGTCGGACCGCAAACTTCGTGGCTGCCGCCTGACAACGTCCAGGAAACACCGGCGCGTGAAATTTTTCTTCGCACCTCGCCCACCAACATCGGCCTTTGGATGCTGGCCACTGTCGCGGCAAACGACTTCGGTTACATCACAACCGAAGACTTGGTCGCGCGCAATCTTGGCACGCTGGAAACGCTGGACCGGCTCGAGCGTTTCGAAGGCCATCTCTTGAATTGGTATGACATCAAGACGCTCGCGCCATTGCATCCACGTTATGTCTCGACCGTGGACAGCGGGAATCTACTCGCCAGTCTGTGGACGTTTGAGCGCAGCTGCGATGAACTGGCCGCGCGGCCTCTTCTCGATGCAAGCGCTTTGCGCGGATTGGCTGACGCGCTTGACGTGTTTCGGCAAGTCGCCCGCTCTCTCAAGAAACAGGAAGCGTCGCCGGCATTTCTCTCACTCGAGAAACTGACCAGCGGCCAGCCGGCAACGCTGGCCGAACTGATCAGGCGTTTGCGCGCCGCCCGCGAGCCCGCGCACGAATTGGCGGGCAAATTCGCCGAGCGAGAGAAGGATCCGCGCGCTTACTGGGCACAACAAATTTCCAGGCAGGTCACCGCATGGAATGGCGTTATCGACAAGTACCTGCGGGCGGTTGAGATCTTGATGGAGCCTCCGGCGCAGTTGATGTCGTTAGGCGAAACGGCCCATGAATCCCGCCGGGAAACGCTCGCCGCCACCTTTTCACTGCGCAATATTGCGGCTGAGGGAATTCCCGGACTTGTGCCGCTGCTCGCGTTTCATGATCGGGCAGAGCAACCGGAAATTCCGCCCGAGCTCCGCACCTGGCTCAATCTTCTCGTCTCCGAGGTGGAGCATTCGCGCCGGAACGCCTCGGAGCACCTGGCGCAATTGGATGAGTTGATCGCGCAATGCCGGCAACTGGGAAGCGGCATGCGACTGCAATTTCTTTACGATGAGGAACGACGGATTTTTGCCATTGGCTATCAGGTGGGGGAGCGTCGACTCGACACGTCATTTTACGACTTGCTCGCGAGCGAGGCGCGCCTGACAAGTTTCCTGGCCATCGCGCGTGGGGAAGTGCCGGTGGAACATTGGTGGGCCTTGAGCCGGCCATTTGGCTCCGCCTACGGGCGGCTGCCGCTGCTCTCGTGGAGCGGCACGATGTTCGAGTATTTGATGCCGCTCTTGTTTACCCAAACTCACGAGAATTCGCTGCTCGATCGCGCCTGCCACGACGCCGTGCACTGCCAGATTGCCTATGCCCAGCAAAGTAGCGTGCCGTGGGGCATCTCGGAGTCTGCTTTCAGCGCGCTCGACCGGCATAATGTCTATCAATACCGCGCCTTCGGCGTACCGGCGTTGGCTCTGAAACGCGGACAGGACGAAGACTTGGTGATCGCTCCCTATGCGGCAGCGCTCGCGCTCGGCGTTGAGCCGGCCGCGGCGGCGAAGAATCTGCGCCGGCTCGCTACCATCGGCGGCAACTCGACCATGATGGGCGATTACGGCTACTTCGAGGCGATTGATTATTCGCGGCGGATCGAACCGGGAGGCGCGGCTGGGATCATTATTCGCTGCTACATGGTCCATCACCAGGGCATGTCCTTCCTCGCTTACGACAATGCTCTAAACGGTAATCCCATGCGTCGTCGTTTTCTCGCTGATCCGCGCGTCCGCGCGACCGAACCGCTCTTGCACGAACATATCCCCGAGCAAATTTTGCCGACCACTGGCGAAGCTCACGAAGAACGGCCCGTGGCCCGCACGATTCCTGCCGGGGGCCCCGCGGCCGTAACGCAAACGCCGGATATCGCGGCGCCGCGCATTCAATTGCTCTCCAACGGCAAGTGTTCGGTCACGATCACGAATTCCGGCGGCGGTCACCTCCGCTGGCTCGATCTGGATGTCACGCGCTGGCACGCCGATCCCACCTGCGAAGTGCCGGGCCCGGTTTGTTACATCCGGGACCTGGAAAGCGACACGCTCTGGAGCAACACTCATCAGCCGGTGCGAACTCCTGAGCGCCGGTATTCCTGGAGATTCACGCCGGACAAAGCCGAGTTTCGGCGCAGGAGCGGTCCATGCGAGACGATCACGGAAGTTGTCATCTCCGCCGAAGACGACGCCGAAGTCCGGCGCGTGACGTTGGTCAACACTTCGCGCAAAACCGTCCGGCTCGAGCTAACAACTTATCTTGAGCTGGCGCTCGCGCCCCATCGCGCCGATCGGGCGCATCCCGCTTTCAGCAAGCTCTTCATCGAAACCGACTGGGTGCCCGATTGCCAGGCCCTCGTAGCCCGCCGTCGTCTCCGCGCTCCCGACGAACGCCCGGTCTGGGCCGCGCACCTCATCGTTCCGCAGTCATCCTCGTTGAGCGACTCGATCGAATTCGAAACCGACCGCGCCCAGTTCCTTGGCCGGGGCCGGACGCTCGAAAATCCCGATGCGGTTCGCCGGGGCCTGACGAACCGCGTCGGCACCGTCCTCGACCCGATTTTCAGCATACGGCGCAGCGTCACGATTCAGTCGAACCAGCGCTTCCAATTTGTACTCGTCACACTCGTGGCGGAGTCGCGCGAAGCGGTCCTCGGGCTGGCCGAACGCTACGGTGAATTTCATACCTGCGCGCGCGCTTTTGAAACGGCGTGGACGCATTCCCAACTTGAGATGCGCCGGCTCCAACTCCGCTCGGCCGACATCCAAACCTACCAACAAATGGCGGCCCTGGTTATTTTTCCGCAGGCCCAATTGCGGCCGCCGCCCGCGCGCCTCAGCCGCCGCGCTGAAGGCCAACGCGCTCTCTGGCGGCAGGGCATTTCCGGCGACCTGCCGATCGTTGTGGTTATGATCGGTCACATTCGCGACCTCGAAGTGGTGCGCGAAATTCTCTCCGCACACACTTTCTGGAACCTGCGCGGGTTAAAGGTCGATCTTGTGCTGGTGAGCGAGGAATTGCCCAGCTACGAAGAACCGTTGACCGCCCAGCTGCGGCGGCTGACCGAAGCGCGCGCGGCGCTCATCGGGGTGGATCAGCCCGGCGGCATTTATCTTCGCTCGGCCAGCAAGATGTCGAAGGAAGAAATGATCGCGCTGCAAGCTGCCGCGCGCATGGTCCTGGTGGCAGCTCGCGGGACGCTGCGCCAGCAACTGGCCGCAACCGCACCTGTGCCAGCTAAGCCGAAGGTCCTCTCACCTGGTCAGCAGTTCCGCGAGGAGCCCTCCGCGCCGCTCCCCTTTATGGAGCTGGATTACTTCAACGGTCTCGGCGGTTTCAGTCACGATGGAAAGGAATTTGTCATCTACCTCGGGCCCGGCACACACACTCCGCTCGCCTGGGTCAACATCATGGCCAATCCCAACTTCGGCGCCATGGTTTGCGAGGCGGGCGCGGAATTTATCTGGGGCAGGAACAGTCAGACCGATCGGCTCACGCCATGGTTCAACGACCCAATCTCCGATCCGCCCGGCACCGCGATCTACATCCGCGATGATGACATGGGCGTTTTCTGGTCGCCAACGCCGCAACCGGTCCGGGAGAAGGACGCCTATCGCGCGCGGCATGGTCAGGGCTACACAAGATTCGAGCACAACAGCCACGCCATTGAACAAGGGCTCCTCACATTTGTGCCAGTCGATGACTCCGGCGGGCTGCCGGTGCGCATTCAGCGGCTGAGCTTGCTCAACAATTCGTCGCGCCGGCGAAAGCTCACCGTTACTTCCTACGCCACGCTCGTACTCGGATCTGACCCGGAACAAACCGGAATGCACGTGGTGACGAGATGGGACCTGCAAAGCGGGAGCTTGTTTGCTCGCAACTGTTTCGAACCTGATGTCCCCGAACGCGTCGTTTTTGCCACCGCCACGCCTGCACCCGTTTCCTTCACCGGCGATCGCACCGCTTTTATCGGGCGCAACCGCTCGCTGCGCACTCCCGCCGCGATGGAGCACGAACGATTGATGGGCGACACCGGCGCTGGTTTGGATCCTTGTGCAGCGGTGCAGGTCACGGTCGAGATCGATCCGAACCAAACCGCCGAGATCACTTTTCTTCTCGGCCAGGCAGACCATGAAGAAGAAGCGCGCGCGCTCGTGCGGCGTTTTCGCGATCGCGCCAATGTCGAAGCTGCTTTCCAGGAAACCTGTCGTTGGTGGGACCGAATTCTGAGCACGATCGAAGTGGAGACGCCTGAGCTTTCCACAAATTTTTTGCTCAACCGCTGGCTGCTTTACCAAACGCTGAGTTGCCGGTTCTGGGGTCGCACGGCTCTTTATCAATCGAGCGGCGCCTATGGGTTTCGCGATCAATTGCAAGACGTGATGGCGCTGGTGCACGCCGCACCGTGGCTCACGCGCGAACACATTCTTCGCGCGGGCGGGCGACAATTTGTTGAAGGCGACGTTCAGCATTGGTGGCACCCGGATTCCGGCACCGGGGTGCGCACCCGGATCAGCGACGATTTACTTTGGCTTCCCTTCGTCACCGCGCATTACGTCCGCTCCACCGGCGACGCCGCCATCCTTGATGAAACAGTTCCGTTTTTGGAAGCGAAGGCGCTCGAACCGGACCAGACAGAAAGCGTTTCCACGCCGGCCGTCTCGCACATCGAAGTATCTTTGCTCGAACATTGCCGCCGCGCGATCGCGCACTCGGCCACTGCCGGGCGGCATGGATTGCCCCTCATCGGAACCGGCGATTGGAACGACGGGCTCAACCGTGTCGGCCTCGGTGGCAAAGGCGAGAGTGTCTGGCTGGCCTGGTTCCAGATTTGTGTGCTCGAGGATTTCGCAGAGCTGCTCATCTTGCGCGAGCTCGTCGAGGAAGCAAAAGCCTGCCGTGCGCGCGCGGCGGATTTGGCCAAGACCATTGATGCCCAGGCCTGGGACGGCGCGTGGTATCGCCGAGCGTACTTCGATGACGGCACGCCTCTCGGTTCGAAAGAAAATCTCGAAGCATGCATCGACTCGATCGCCCAAAGCTGGGCCGCAATTTCCGGCGCCGCCAATCCCGAGCGCCTCGAAACCGCGCTGCGATCGCTCGAAGAAAATCTCGTTCCTGAAGCCGATAACATCATCCTGCTCTTCACTCCTCCGTTCGACAAAACCACCGCCGATGTTGGCTACATCCAAGCCTATCCCTCCGGCGTGCGCGAAAACGGCGGCCAATACACCCACGGCGCCACGTGGGTGCCGATGGCGTTCGCTCGCTGCGGCCATGGCGATAAGGCCGTCAGGTTTTTGCGAATGCTAAATCCGATCGAGCACGCCCGGGATGAGAAGGATTGCGAACGCTACAAAGTCGAGCCTTACGTGATGCCGGGGGACGTTTACTCCTTAGCCAGCCAGCTCGGGCGCGGCGGCTGGACTTGGTACACCGGCTCCGCGGCTTGGACTTATCGCGTCTGGCTCGAAGAAGTTCTCGGCTTCCAACGCCGTGGCGACAAACTCATCATCAATCCGGTCATACCGAAGGATTGGCCTGGCTTCCGCCTCCGCTACCGTCATGCGAATGCGCTTTATCGCATCGCAGTTGAGAATCCGGACCATTGTTCTGACAGTGTCGTGCTAGTGGAACTAGATGGAAATGCCGTGCCCGACAAAATCGTGACGTTACGTGACGACGCGCAGACTCACGAGGTGCGTGTTGTCCTGGGAAAACAATCGGAGGCGCCGAGCTCGCCTCAATAATGTCAGCATGTCGTGAGCGTTCGGCGCGGAACTTTCGTTTGCGCTTCAGTCGCGGAAAACGATTGTTCCCATTCAGTAAATCACGGAAATGGTCGGTTGGGTTTTAAAGAAAATTCTCGGGTCGAAGAACCAGCGCGAAGTGCGGCGGATGGCGCCGATGGTGCGTCGCATCAACGAGCTCGATGCGCAATTCAAGACTCTTTCCGACGACGATCTGCGCGCCAAAACCGCGGGGTGGAAAGAGGAGCTTTCGAAAATCGACTCGCTCCCGGAGCAATGGCAACGCCTGAACGACATTTTGCCTGAGGCCTTCGCGGTCGTGAAAAACGCGGCGCGGCGCCTGACCGAGCGCGGACACAGTTTCACCGTATGCGATCAGCCGATGAAGTGGGACATGGTGCACTTCGATGTGCAGCTCATCGGCGGCATGGTGCTGCATCGCGGCAAGATCGCGGAGATGGCAACCGGCGAAGGTAAAACCCTGGTGGCGACCTTGCCGCTCTATCTGAATGCGCTGACCGGCCGCGGCGCGCATCTCGTGACGGTGAACGATTATCTCGCCCGACGCGACGCGGAATGGATGGGACAGCTTTACACTTTCCTCGGGCTGACCGTCGGCTGCATCCAGCACGACCAGGACCCGAGCGTCCGCCGCGAGCAGTATGCCATGGACATCACTTACGGCACCAACTCGGAGTTCGGTTTCGATTACCTGCGCGATAACGGCATGGCGACCACGCGCGAGCAGCAAGTCCAGCGCGGTTACAACTACGCCATCGTCGATGAAGTGGATTCCATTCTCATCGATGAAGCGCGCACGCCCTTGATCATCAGCGGACCGGCGACGATCTCGACGCATCAATACGACAAGTGGAAACCACTGGTCGAGCAGCTCGTGCGCAAGCAGAACATGCTTTGCAATCGCATCGCCAGTGAAGCAAAAGAGGCGTTCGACACCAGCAAGATCGAGGAAGGCGGGCTCCTCATGTTCAAGGTCAAGCTCGGGCAGCCGCTTAACAAACAGCTTCTGCGCATGATGGAAGATCCCGACAAACGCAAGGCGATCGACAAGGCCGAGCTCTCCTTTTACCAGGACACGCGCAAGGAAGAACTCTTCGCGCTGAAGGAAGAACTCTTCTTTACCATCGACGAGAAGTCGCAGGAAGCTGATCTCTCGGAGCAGGGCCGCACCTTTATGAATCCCGATGATCCGAATGCATTCGTGCTCCCGGATTTAATCAGCGAATTCACCGAGATTGATCTCAACCGCACCCTGACCGACGAAGAGCGCGACAAGCTCAAAAGCGAGCGGCAACAGCAATGCGATACCCAAGCCGAGCGGATTCACAACATATCGCAGCTACTGCGCGCCTACTGCCTCTTCGAGAAGGACGTGCAATACGTGGTCGAGGACAACAAGGTCATCATCGTTGACGAATTCACCGGCCGCAAAATGCCGGGCCGACGCTGGAGCGATGGCTTGCATCAGGCGGTGGAAGCCAAGGAAGGTGTGCAGATCGATCGGGAGACGCAGACGCTGGCCACGATCACAATTCAGAATTATTTCCGGCTCTATCAAAAGCTCGCGGGCATGACTGGCACGGCGGAGACCGAAGCGAACGAGTTCCACGACATCTACAAGCTCGATGTCAATGTCATTCCAACGAATCGGCCGGTGCAGCGCAAGGATGCGAATGATCGCATCTACAAAACGCGCCGCGAGAAATACAACGCCGTCATTAACGAGATCAAGGAGAGGCATGGAAAAGAGCAGCCGATCCTTGTCGGCACAGTGAGCGTGGAAGCGAGCGAGTTGCTTTCGCGCATGCTCAAGCGCGAGAAGATTCCGCACAATGTGCTGAACGCGAAATATCACATGCAGGAAGCAGAGATCGTGGCCCGTGCCGGCCAGGCAGGGACTGTCACCATCTCGACGAACATGGCCGGTCGCGGCACCGATATTAAGCTCGGGCCCGGCGTTGCCGATCGCGGCGGGTTGATGGTCATCGGCACCGAGCGACACGAATCGCGGCGCATCGACCGGCAGTTGCGCGGACGTTGCGCGCGGCAGGGCGATCCCGGCGCCTCGCGCTTCTATGTGAGTTTCGAGGACGACCTCATGCGCAACTTCGGCGCAGCCGATCGCATGACGAAAATTATGGAGCGCTTCGGGCTGGAGGAAGGCCAGGAGCTGGAGCATCCGTGGTTGAATAAATCGGTCGAGACGGCGCAGAAACGGGTGGAGCAGCGCAACTATCTCATTCGCAAACGCACGCTCGACATGGACGACGTGATGAACAACCAGCGTGAAGTCGTTTACGGCTATCGCAACGAAGTCATCGACAGCGAAGACCCGCGCGCGCTCATCTTCGAAGTCATCGATGAAGCGGTGCCGGCGAGAGTGCAGGAATACCTCGGCACCGGGAAACCGGATGATGAGCCCAACTACGCCGGGTTGTTGCAATGGGTGAACACGACTTTCCCGCTCGGATTGAACAAAGAGCGGGCGGAATTCGAAACGCGCGATGTCGAAGCGAACACGAAGTTCCTGATCGATAAGATCAAGGACGCGTATCAGCGCAAATCTTCGCACGAGGAACCGACAGCGGTGAAGAGCCTCGAGCGTTACGTCATCCTCAACGCCATCGACCGGCTTTGGCAGGAACATCTTTACGCGATGGATGCGTTACGTGAAGGCGTTTACCTCCGCGCTTATGCGCAAAAGGACCCGCTCATCGAATATAAGGCGGAAGCTTACGAAATGTTCGTCGAGCTGATGGCGAACATCAAAAACGAAGTGCTGCACAATCTTTTCCGCAGCACATCCAACCTGCAAGCGTTCGAGAATTTCCTCGCCACGCTGCCCCAATTTCTTCATCGCGAGACTGCCCCCGGGGTGGATGGTCCGCAGCCTGGACGCCAGCGCCAGCCCGTAACGTCATCGATCACCAGCAACGGTGAGGGCGACGGCGAAGTGAAGCTCGATCTCGCGCCCGTCCGGCGTGAGACGCCGAAGGTGGGCCGCAACGAGCCATGCCCCTGCGGCAGCGGGAAGAAATACAAAAACTGTTGCGGCCGCGTGGCCTGATCAGCTTCAGCGCGTCGTCGTTCGTTCCCAGACTTGCAAAATCCGCCCGCTTCCCGGCTCCGACTTGAATTCAGTCGGGCGCGGCTGACCCGGCGGCGCCCAGCAGGCGCGTTTGTGATTATCATCGATGATCTCGTAGATCCCGAGCACGGTCTTTCCTTTGTCCGGGCCGGCGCCCTGAAGTGAATCGACGGTCTTGGGCGTCTTTGTGGGATCGATGGTGAATGTGCCGCCGGCGCTCGTCCCGGCCTCATCGCCGGTGGAGACAGTAAACTTGTTGTGATCGGTCACCAGAACTGTCTTTTTCCGCACCTCTTCCGGCACCGGCTTTCCATCGACTACGCCGGAGACGAGGCTGAACGTGCCGGTCAGCCGTTCATAATCCTGCCTGATCAGCTCCTCTTTCGTCATTTTCGATTCATCAGCCGCGAACATCACATCAGCAGCGAACAGCAACAACATCATCCTGAGCAGATTTTTCACGAGTGGCAATCTCGTGGTCGTGCGAGACGCCTGGTAGTTCCCATTGCCGGGATATCCTTGGCGTTTGCGTGATTGATCGCGGTCAATGGTCTGCATAGAAACTTTCTTTAACACGCGCGCCTTTGCCGATGCAACAAATGTCGCAGCGTTGTTGCTTGCCGCGAGTCTGGCATGGATGACTAACGTGACCTGGCGCACCCGCCCAACGAAAGAGCTGAACGAAGCCATCATTCGCTCTTCGGAACCAGGGAGGAGAGAAGTTGTTGAAATCGAGGATACTGACGCAACGGTTCCCAGGCTGGGTCTGCTTTCAGATAACCATAGGAAAGATATCCCGGTATTCGTAGCAATGTCTCCAACTCATCCAGCGCACGATCATGATCCCCCGTCCATGTATAAACCTGTGCCATGCCCTGGAGAACAAGCGGTCCGTCATAGGCATCTTTTGACACAGGCATAAGCTCGACGCTTTTCCGTGCTTCCTCCAGCGCAAGCTCCTTGTTCCCGAGATTTGCATCCACTTGCGCCAGCACGGCCAGAGTGCGCGCATCGTTAGGTTTGTTTCTTAGCCGCCTCTCGAGAATGGAGCGCGCTGCGGTAAACGCGCGCGCCGCAGTCAACCTATCGCCTTCAGCCCGGGCAATCAGCGCTTCGTACCAGGGGCGAGGAAAGTAAAAGCTGAAATCGACATCCTGAAAATCGCTCCGGGGCGACGCCGCCACGATTCGCCGCGCTTCGTCATAGTTGCGGTCAATGGACGCGATCAGAATTCGCCAGGAAGTCTCTCCGCCGCCGACATCGACATCCGGGGCCGCCTCCAAGGCGGCGCGCAGAGTCGTGGGATCGCCCGTGGCCCCGAAGTCCAGCGCGGCGCGCCGAATCAACGCAATCGGCTCACGCATTCCGGAGGCGATTGCCTGATCGTAGGCCAGCTTCGCTTCGGGAAAGCGCCGCTCCAAGACAAAGGTATCCACCAATAGATTAACCGCATTCGGGTTGCGTGGATCGAGTCTCACCGCGCTAGCAAAATCCCGCTCCGCTTCAGTCCAATGACCCTGGCGCCGATTGATATAACCCGAGAGGTTAAAAAACGGCACGCTATTAGGCAGGCCCGGCCGCGCGATGGCCAACTCCTCCTGCGCGTGTGTGTAGTCGCGGTGGCACCGGAAATAGTGATCGGCCCTGGTCAGGTGGGCATCGGGCGAATCGGGCGCCAGACGCAGAGCGTGAGTCACCGCTGCCTCCGCCAGCGCATCACGCGCGGGAGTGGGGTCAAGATCGAGAAAGTAGAGGAGATTGTGCGCGCGCGCCGCGTAGCAATAGGCGAGAACAAAGTCCGCATCGCGGCTCGTCGCTTCATCGAGTAAACGAATGGCTTGCAGTAAAGAAGACTCTGGATCTTGAGCTTCCAGGTAGGTATCAACGATCTCCTTCGCGTGTAGATAAAGATCAAAGGCAGTTAAGTCATGTGTCGGCGTCTCTTCGATGGCAGCCTTTTGTTGTGGCGACAGCCTGGCCTGTAGCTGATTAACGATGGCCTGCGCCAACTCGCTTTGGATGGCGAATAGGTCAGCTACTTCGCGATCATAGCTTTCAGCCCACACCTGGGCGTCCTCGCGCGCATCGATTAACTTCGCATTCACCCGCACCCGATTGGGTGCTCGCTGCACTGTCCCTTCCAGCACATAGGCGACGCCGAGTTGACGGCCGATCTCCCGCACGTTGCGGCCTTTCTCATCCCGATACTGCTGCACACTGGTGTGACTGATTACCTTCAAATCTGAAACCTTCGCCAGGTTTGTGAGGATCTGGTCCTGCACGCTGTCGGCAAAGAAAGCGCCCGCGTTATCCGGACTTAGGTTCTCGAATGGCAGAACGGCGATGCTTTTTGCCGGAATGCCCGCATCTGTCCTGTCGGGATTTCGCCACGGATGCCAGGCCCAGTAACCCGCCACGGCAAGAGCGGCAATGCAGGTGCCTGCGGCGACGACCAGCCATAGCTGTCGATTCCCATAGACGCGCAGGCCCTTCGCGTTCGGAGTGCGTTGGATTCCCTGGGCCGTGATGTCGTAAAGCCATCCCAGCACAAGCACGAACGGAAAACCGATCGCGATCAACACCACGAACGCCTGTTGCAGCCATTCGCGCGCATGAAAAATCGGCAGGATCGTTCCGCCCACCTGGATCATGGCTGAGGCAAAAATTCCGTAGCCCAGCGCGACCCGGTAAACTCTGCGCCTCTTCAGCTCGGTGAAAAACGAAGGCATCGCCGGAGACACGATAGCGCCGGTTCTTCATCGCTTGCCAACTAAAGTGGAGACTGGCCTCAGACTTCGGCTTTTCGACGTTTCAGCTTTTCCTATCGGTCCTTCTATCTTAGCTTCTTCGCTTTCCCCGGTTTCGTAATGAACGCTCCCGATGCCCACGCCACCATGGCGGTATTCCTTGATTTGGAAAATATTGCTCGCGGCGCCGTGGAAGCGCACTTCCCCGCTTTCGATATTCGCAAGGTGCTCGAGCGTCTCCTGCTCAAAGGCCAGATCGTGGTCAAAAAAGCTTACTGCGATTTCGATCGCTACAAGCCGTTCAAACGTGGACTGCACGAGGCGGCATTTGAGCTCATCGAGATCCCGCACGTTCGGCAGTCGGGGAAGAATTCCGCCGACATTCGCATGGTCGTGGATGCGCTTGACCTTTGCTATACCAAAAGCCACGTCGACACTTTTGCCATCATTAGCGGCGACTCCGATTTCTCTCCGCTTGTGAGCAAACTGCGCGAGAACGATAAAACCGTCATTGGTCTTGGCGTGAAAGAATCCACCTCGGATCTCTTCATCAGCAACTGTGACGAATTCATCTATTACGACGACCTGGTGCGGCCGGAGCCGGCCAGAAAACGCGATCGCAGGCCTTCGAGCGAACTATCGACCGAGAAGAACAGGCAACATCGGCCCTCGGTCGATGGCGCGCTCGATCTCGTTATGAGAACATTGCATGCCTTGCGGGCGGAACGGGGCGACGATTATCCCATCCGTGCCTCACTGGTGAAAGAAGCGATCAAGCGGCAGCATCCCGGGTTTAATGAGCGTGCCCACGGCTTCCGCGCTTTTAACGATTTGCTGCTGGAAGCCCAGCAGCGGAACCTCCTCAAGCTCGAAGAAGTCAAACAAGCGGGCAGCTACGTCGTCCACCCCATTGATTAACAGCTGCTATTGCGGAGAAACTCCGGGATGAAGGAGGGCGGCAACATTAAGCTAAGGCTAAGGTAGAACGTCCCAGAGGCGCTGCCCGCCGCGAGACTGGCCTTCCCGTCGTGAGCTAATCGATCACGGGTCAAAGAGAAAGCCGCCGAGGCATGCCCCCGGCGGCTTTCCTTGATAACGTTCTACTTTAGTTTGTCCTTAGCTCATTCCGAGCGAGTCGAGCGTCGGCTGGTCGATGACCGCTGTTGCGACAAGCCCCTGATCTGACTGATAAGCGGTGAGCGCTTCTCGCGTCAATGGCCCGAGCAATCCATCCACTTCGCCCTTGTAGTAACCCATCTGCTGGAGCACGGCCTGCACGTCGGCGATGACGCGGTCGGGCGGCTCAGCAGTATGACCGACATAGATCGGCGCATCGTAGGCATAGTACTCGGCCTGCGGACTGTAACCCCACGCCGGATACCAGTAGCCGTTATTGAAGTAATAATAACCGCCGCCGATCAATTCCACGCGGCTGTAATGCGACCGATACCAGCCCTGGTCGTGCCGTTCCGGATGATAGGAGCGGAAGACTTCGTACTGCGGACCCTGCCACTGCTCACTTCCCTGGATCCGATAGCTTTGGTTGAAGGTAACTGGCGGTACCTGCTCCGGCTTGGGCTGCGCGCGGAAATTCGCGTGCTGCTGCTTAATCTGCTGCACCTGCTGAGGAGCTGGTTTTTTTGCCGCAGCTGCTGCGTTAGTCTGCGCCTTTGGCTGGCTCGCGGTCGAAACCGACGGAGCTGCGCTTCTCGTCGCTGTCGCCGGAGTCGCACTCGCCGAAGCTGCTGTAGCGGGAGTAGCGGGAGTAGCAGATGGCTTAGTCTGCGCAGAAGGGGACTTCATCCCTTTCCTGCGCTGTTCCACCTGCTGCTTGGCTCCGGGCGTCGCACTGGCGGCGGATTGACCGGAGACAGCCGTTCCGGTCTGCCCTGGAGTTGCCGATTCCTGCTGCCCTCTGCGGCCCTTTCCGGCACCGCGCTCGTTCGTGGTGGCGCCTTGCTGGCTCGTAGCCGTGGCAGCGCGTTCATTGCTCGTGGCGCCGTGCTGTTTCGCCGCTGCGCCCTCGTGCTTCTCGGCATTTGGGCTGGGCTTTGCCTCTGCCCCTTGGTGACGGCCCTTCTCAGCGGCCTCTTTCTTCTTCGTCGGTGACGTCTGCTCGTCTGGCTGCTGCGCCACCACGGCTCCAGCCAGCGCCAGCGAACACCCTATCAGTAAACTGGTGATCTTCTTCTTCATATTGGTCTTGGTCGTTAGAAGTGCGCAATTCATTCAACCTGTCTGCAAAACAGCTTTTCAAGCATTCGCCTTGTTAACCATATTCAGCGCGTATGACCGAATGCAATGCTGCCGAGTACTCGCGCCGCTCCTCGCTTCAGGAGACCATGGCTCAGGAAGTCCTCGCTCTTCTCCATCTGAAGGGCTCGGAGCGTATGCTCGATGTCGGATGCGGCGACGGAAAAATCACTGCCGAAATCGCCGCACGTATTCCGCGCGGCTCAGTCGTGGGCGTTGATCCCTCCGAAGACATGATCAGCTTCGCTCAGAGCCATTTCGCCAGGTATGCGAACCTTCGTTTCCAAGTGGCGGACGCTCGCAGCTTGCCGTTCAAGAACGAGTTTGATCTCATCGTCTCGTTCAATGCCCTGCACTGGATTCCCGAGCAGGAGACGGCCCTGAGATGCATTCGCTCCGCCTTGATTGACGGTGGCAAAGCGCAGCTTCGTCTCGTTCCAGCAGGTGCGCGCAAGAGCTTGGAAAATGTGGTGGAAGAAACGCGTCGGACGTCGAAGTGGAACGCGTACTTCCACCATTTTCCCGATCCTTATCTGCATCTGACCCCTGAGCAATATGCAGCGCTGGCCGAGCGCGTCGGCTTTCGCGTCCTGCACGTTTCGATTAAAGATCACGCCTGGGACTTCGGCTCACGCCAGGCCTTTGCCGGTTTCTCCGCAGTCGGCTGCGTGGAATGGACACGTCGGCTGCCCGAGGCCGAACGACCGAACTTTATCAACGAAGTCCTTAACCGCTATCAAATCGTAGCCGCCAGCCCGGGCGGCGCAGAAAACACATTCAAGTTTTATCAGATGGACATCAGCTTGATAAAAGCCTGAGGTTTGATCAACTGGCTCATCACCGGCCGAGCTCAACCTTCCAACGCTTCTACCTCTTTACCCAGCTCAATAGGCTCTTCGTTGACTCCGCCCGGACCGGTTCGGCGCTGCAGCAGCGCCCGCAGGACTGGCGCAAAGATTAGCATCATGAGACCGACAAACACGATCATCTTCGGATGCGTTTCGCCGCTTCTTCCCGCAATCGGCGCCCATCCCGCTTTGTCGATCAAGGCCAGGCCTGACATCGTGAGCACCACGACGATGCCCCTGCGAATGTAAGACCCGCGCATGTTCGGCGCGAGTTTAGAACCGAGCATACAACCGGGCACAGACCCAATGACTAGTGGCACGGCGATGCTCCAGTCCAAGCCGTTTACCGAGATATTTGCAATCGCTCCCGAGAGCACGAGAGGCACCGCTTGCACCAGATCAGTTCCGACAAGCTGTACCGCCGGCAGACCGGGATAAATCATCAGTAGAGCGATCATGATAATCGACCCAGAGCCAACCGATGTAACGCCGACGAGTAATCCACCAAGCGCGCCGATGAAAATAGTGAGCAGGGGACGGATGACGCATTCGCCTCTGCGCGGAGGCGCGGCGCCTTTCGCCCGGCGCTGCAACTCCATGTAGATGCGCAAGGCATAAGTGCCCGCTGCCAGCAATGCCGCCACGCCGATGCATCCGGCGAGAAATGTATCCACTCCGCGCGCGGGATTGAGCCAGTGGATCAGGTGCGGCCCTAGAAATGCCATCGGGACCGAACCAAGAATGAGCCAGAAGGCCAGCCGCAGATTTGGGGAGCCTTCCCGCCAATGCACGCAGGCGCCGCTCGTCTTATAAATCGCGGCTGCGGTCAAGTCAGCTGTGACGATGGAGGAAACCTGACCGACGCCGAGAAAGATCAAGGCGGGCGTCATGAGCGCTCCGCCGCCCATGCCGGTCATGCCCACGACGGTGCCAACCAGCAAAGCAGCTATCGCTGTTGTGATTTCGTTGTGAGTGATGGGCAAGAGGTTCGGCAGTGCCGCATAGGCAGCAGTCGCGAGCAGGTGGAGCGAACGTCCCATAAATTCCATAATTTATTAAATCACACTCGCGGCGCTTCTGTAAACCGGCGCGTGCGAAAGAGTGCCGCCGGCATCAGCGCGCATTTGTCCGCGGCTGCAAGGCCGGTCAGTCGCCTATTCATCGGGTTGTAAGCATCGGGCGCGCTGCGCGGAAATAGATTCTGGCGCTTCATAACGGCAAAGTGTAATCCAGGAACCGATGAATGACGCGGAGCACGAGCACCACCATCATCATTCCCGTTGGAAGCGAGTGCATCACAGTTGGATTTTCTGGGTTGCAGTGTTCCTGATGTTGCTGGCCATGATCACTTACGTGATGACCGGCGACCTCTTCTGGGGCCTGCGGCAGCAGCCAAAGCAGCCCCCGTCCCGCGCAAGCGGAAGGTAAGACCCACCCTCGAGTCTAATCTTGCTTCGCGTTTGTGCCCAGTTTTGCCCTTCCCGAGTTTGCCGGATGACGCGAGATTCCCGTTGCAGGGCCAGAAGAACTCGCAGATTAACGCTAATCTGGAAGGGAGTTTCAGATAAACCCCCGGCCTCTCAAAAGCGATCGCTGTCATTGCCCCACTCTTCGGATGAGCTCCGGGATTTCTGAAAGATTGCTCAGGATGTAGTCGGCTTCATTCGCGTAATCGCGCGGATCGACAAAGCGCGCGTCCGGGATGGCGGCGACGCGCATCTTCGCGGCTTTGCCGGCGGTGATGCCGGAGAGCGAGTCTTCGATGACGAGGCAGGCGTCGGAGGTGACACGAAGCTTTTCCGCCGCGCGCAGATAGATGTCGGGGTGCGGTTTCCCGTGCTCAACTTCCTGGCCAGTGACGATTACCTCGAAAAACTGCGTAAGCTCGTGCCGATCGAGGAAGGGGCGGGCGGACGCGCCCACAGAGCTCGTTGCGACCGCGAGGAGCAGCCGCATCTGGCGGAGCTCCTCCAGCACCGGCTTTGCCGAAGGAAAAAGACCGATTCGATTGGCAAAGAAGTCGATCGCGATCTCTCCGCGACGCCGCATCATCTCATCAGTGGGCACGGAGAGACCGAACGTCTTTTTGTAAAACTCGACCGCAAGCTGGTAGCTCACCCCGAGAACGTCGCGATGGTATTCGCCGCGATACCGCACGCCATATTCGGCGAGCAGGGTTGCGTCGATCTCATTCCACCACGGCTCGGAGTCGGCGAGCACGCCATCGAGATCGAAGATCACGGCACGGAAGGGTGGCGGCATCATGTGCGGCATGTGTTACCCACTCGGCGCGATTGAGCAACGCGGCGCGGTATCGAGCTGACGGCTGTTTTTTGTGCTCCTCCTTCGCATAGGCAGGCCGGGGTTCGCGGGTTGCGGCATTGACTATCATTCGAATTCCTGTCGCAATCGCCGGATGAAAAACACCCGCATCGCAGTCGTGGCTGTGGCCTTGTGGTTTATGGCAACAGCAGCCGGTTTTGCAGCCAGCCCGCAGATGGGCACTTGGAAGCTTAATGAGGCGAAGTCAAAGCTACCTCCCGGGATGGGCAAGAACACCACGGTCGTTTACACGGAGCAGAAAGACAGGATCAAGGTCACTGTGGACGGCGTAGATAAAGATGGTAAACCGACGCACAGCGTGTGGGTAGGCAAATTCGATGGCAAACCCTACCCGTCAAAAGGGAACATGTCCTGGGACTCAGCCGCCTACAAAATGGTGAACGACCGAACTAACGACATTACGGCCTGGAAGGACGGCAAGATGGCCTGGAATGGCAGGATCACCGTCGCGGCCGACGGCAGATCGCGCACCGTCACAGTCAACGGCACAGACTCGAACGGGAAGAAGTTTAAAGGCAAGGCCGTTTACGACAAAGAGTAGCTAAGAAAGACGCGACTTAGCGCGCGCCAGCTTGCGCTGCTTCGGGCGGTGCAGAAAATTCAAGTATAACGTTGCGGCCGGATAACTGGCGCAATTGTTCTCTGCAAGTATACGCTAACGCGCGCGTCCCGCGAATTGGCTTCCACGCTCGGTGCGTCCGCAACACTGCGATGGAGACGGTTTCGCCACACCCGAAGAGAGATGTGCTGTCGGTCTCTCAACTGGAAGCGGCACTTGAACGGCTCCTTCCTCAGCATTCGCCCACACGGCGCTTCGTTCGGCCGACCACGTTTCAGCCAATTGATTGACTATCGGCTATTTCAACCAGGAGACTTCGCCGGTTACCAGTGCGTAAAGCCATGGTTAGGGCGCAATGGTTCGACATCGTTGTGTCGGCCGGGGGTGGGACTGAAACGTCGTCGTAGCGCGGATGCCATATTTTGAAAATACAGTAAAAACGAGAGTGACATGCCGTTGGTTTCCGATTAGAGTCCAGTCCCCGGCTCGACCTTAACCCCCCAAACTGCCCCTGAAGCGGATCCTCGCTTAGCAAGGCCCACCTGAAATGAAGAAAAAAACATCCAAACAATCCGCCTTCTTTAATGCACGCGCTTTGCTCGCGTTCCTCTTGTGCTCCCTGGGCCTCGCTCTTGGGTTTTTTGCATTTAGCTCGCTCACCGGCGAGTCCCTGCGAGCGCAGGGAGCTTCCCAGAACGAGAGGTTCGCAAGTGTAGGCTCCCCCGATTACGTGGGGCCACCGAAAGACGTCCGCCCGGTGCACGCGGTTCGGAGCCGTCCTCTGCGGGAGTTGAAACCGATCCGCCCCTCCATGGCGCGTGGCCATGACCATCCGGAACCGCTCCGTCCGCCGCCGCCGGCGCAGAGTGGCGGGCCTGACGGGCCCAACCAGACGACCCTCGGCCAGGCTGTTTCAGCGCCAACTGCGGGGAGCGCCGCTTGGGACGGTGTCGGCGTGGGCCTTGCCGGTTTTGTGCCTTCCAGTAATCCTCCCGACGTGAACGGCCGAGTGGGTGCAACGCAGTACGTGCAGTGGAACAACACCAGCTTTGCCGTCTTCGATAAAACCACCGGAGCGCTCAAATATGGGCCGGCCGCTGGCAACACACTTTTCCAGCCACTCGGTGGCGTTTGCGCCTCGCACAATGATGGCGATCCCGTCGTCACCTACGATGTCCTGGCTGGGCGTTGGGTGCTTTCCCAGTTCGTCGTCGGCGGGCCGAGCGGAAGTTATTCCCACCAGTGCGTGGCGGTTTCGGTGACCTCTGACGCGACCGGCGCTTATTATCTCTACGATTTCCTCACCGACGGAACGAACTTCGTCGATTACCCAAAGCTCGCGGTATGGCCGGACGGCTACTACATGAGCGCTCATGTGTTCAATGCCGCTGGCACGAGCTACCTCGCGGGGCGCATCTATGTTTTCGAGCGGGACAAGATGATCAAAGGCTTGCCGGCACGGCAGCTTTCAGCCGATCTAGCCAAAGATGGTGGTAGCATCCAGTACGGGTTTTTGCCGGCCGACCTCGACAGCCTGACTCCTCCGCCAGCGGGCGAAGCGGAGTTCGTCCTGGGACCTAATGCTCAGTTCACCAACAGGACCGATTCTACCAGAGTCGCGGTGAGCTGGGGAACAACACCGACCATCACCCTGACCTCGGCTGTCATCTCCACCGTGGGCATTGTCTCACCGCCTTGTGTCAACAACACCAGCGCCCAGGAGAATCGTGACTGCGTTCCGCAACCTTCGCCTGCGGTGGGAGCAGACTATCTGGATAACCTCTCCTTCCACTACATGCATCGGTTGGCCTATCGCAATTTCGGCGGTAGTCCGGTGCAGGAATCTCTTGTCGCCAGCGCCCCGACCGCCGGCAGCACGAGCACGCCCCCTCACGGGGCGGTCAAATGGTTCGAGTTCAGGAACGCTGGAAGTTCCACGGCCACACCAACTGTATTTCAATACGGAACCTTCGACCCGGACAGTAATTACCGGTGGATGCCATCGATCGCCATGGACAGCGCGCACAACATTGCCCTGGGCTACAGCAAATCAAGCACCACCGTCATCCCTGGCATCTACATGACCGGTCGCCTCAGCACAGACCCCGTCAACACCATGGGGGCGGAGACTACCGTGACCGCCGGCATCGGAGTGCAGACTAGCGGCGCCGGCAACCGCTGGGGTGATTATACGGGGATGAGTCTCGATCCAGTGAACCAATGCACCTTCTATTACACCAACGAGTATCTCAAGACGAACGGCGCCTTTAACTGGTCCACGCGAATCGCCACCTACAGGTTCCCATCTTGCACCGATGCGGCCGCCTGGGGCACGGTGACGGGAACAATTACCTCCTCGGCAACTGGAGCGCCGATTTCCGGGGTCACTGTGACTCTGAACAACGGCTACGCTGCCGCGAGCGACGCTTCAGGCGTTTACACGATCCTCGTCCCAGCCGGCAGCTACACCGCTGCGGCGGCCGATCCCGACCGCAATTGCGCGACTGCATCCCCCGCCTCCGCCAACGTCAGCCCGGCCAGCGGCGGAACAGTCACGCAAAACTTCGCAATGGCCGGGACCTCCAAGCTGGAAGCGAACGGACCTGTGGCAATTGATGACTCGCTCGGTAACAACAACGGCGTCGTCAACAGGGCCGAATGCGTGAAGCTGAATGTGCCTTTGAAGAACAACGGCTGCGGCGCAGAAACCGCCATTTCGGCGACGCTAACAACTTCGACTCCGAATGTTACGGTCGTTGACGGCAGCGCGACTTATCCCAACATGGCCGTTGACGGCACCGGCACGAACTCGCTGCCGTTCAGGATTTCCACCTCCAGCTCATTTGCTTGCGGCACCGATATCGCCCTCTCGCTCAACCTGACGTATGCGAGTGGCTCCAAGTCGATCCCGCTCACTATCCCGACC